>DAIRWA010000006.1:0-21990 GCA_036802545.1 Bacillota bacterium
GACACTACGCTGGGCCCGGCTTTGGGCGGCACAAGGATGTGGCCGTATAAGACGGAGGAAGAGGCGCTCACCGATGTTCTGAGGCTATCTCGTGGGATGACCTACAAGAACTCGTCTATGGGCTTAGCTCTTGGCGGAGGAAAGGCGGTCATTATCGGAGACCCCAGGAAAGACAAGAGCGAGGAGCTCTTCAGGGCTTTTGGCAAGTTTGTGGAGAGTCTGGGCGGCAGGTACATCACCGCCGAAGACGTCGGGACGACCACCGAAGACATGAGCATCATCAGGGGCGAGACTACTCACGTGGTCGGGCTCGAGGGACAAGGACGGAGCGGAGACCCATCTCCCGTTACCGCTTACGGCGTGTTTAGGGCCATGGCGGCGTCTCTTAGAGAAGCCTTCGGAAGCGATGAGTTCTTGGGCATGAAAGTAGCGGTGCAAGGCGTGGGAGCGGTCGGTTACCATTTGGTCAAGTATCTCCTGGACGCCGGCGCGAAAGTGACCGTTACAGACATTTTCCCCGAAAAAGCGCAGCGCGCGGTCGAACTCGGCGCGGAGGCGGTACCGCCGGACGGCGTCTACGATGTTGAGTGTGACATTTTCGCTCCGTGCGCGTTGGGAGCCATCATCAACGACTCTACGATACCCCGGTTGAACGCCAAAGTAATCTGCGGGTCGGCCAACAACCAGCTCCTGGAGAATCGGCACGGAGAGATACTTGCCCAAAGAGGTATTTTGTACGCTCCTGACTTCATCGCTAACGGCGGCGGGGTCATCAACGTAGCCCTGGACATGTCTCCCCAAGGTTACAGCCTTGATGGGGCGATGGCCAGAGTATCGGGGATCTATGACATACTCCTGAAGATCTTTGACATCGCCAAGGAGATGGGCTTAGGCACCAACCGGGCCGCGGAGGTCTATGCGGAGACCAGAATCAAGAAGGCGCTTTCTCAGAAGAGGATGTTCCTTCCCAGATGAGGACGGTACTTGCGGTAAATCCGGGTTATGGCGGAGTCGAAGCGGCTTTGGCGGCTGAGGGTCGCGTCACTGACGCTTTGCTGTCTAGTTGGTGTTGTCCGCCTGATACCTGGGATTTTGCGATTGTTTCGAGAGAGATCGATACTTCTCCCTCGGTGGTGGTGATACCCGGCGGGATATACGGCCCGTCAGCCCCCGGAACCTACCGGCTTACCTCAAAGATGGCGGAAGAGGCGGCGGAAAACGACCCGTTTCATCCCAGGAACCGGCTCACTGTCCAGGCTTACCGGTACTGTCGGGAGCAAGGTATCCCTGGTGTTGTCGTAGAGCCAATGAACACGGGCACGTTGGCGCCGCCTGCGGAAGTCTCGGGGCTCACGACCCATACCCGAAGGGGCGTCTATTACGCGTTTCCCCAAAGGATAGCGTTTATGGAATCTTGCCGCGGGTTGGGGCTTGCCTCTCAGGCGCGCGGGGTTACCGCCTACCTGGGAGAAGAAGCTTCGGTGTCGAGCCACGTTGGCGATAAGGTGATAGACACATCGGATCCTGTCTTAGGAGAAGGTCCCTTTGGGCTCACCGCGGCAGGGACACTACCCGTCGGAGGCTTCCTCACATACTTGGACGAGCATCCCGAGTTCGATCCCGTGTCTTCCTTGAAACGGAACGCCGGCGCCTTCGGGCGCGCCAATGTGGCCTCCTTTGACGAGTTTATCGCCGCAGTGTCGCGGCGAGACGAAGCCGCTCTGTCCGCTGTGTCAGCCATGGGCTATCACGTGTCCAAGGAGATAGGAAGGCAGGTAGCCTGCTTATCAGGGAAGGTGGACGCTATCGTGCTTTGCGGTAAGGGCGCCTCGGTGTGCCCCCTTAGAGACCGGATTGCCGGATTGGTGGGGAAGTGGGCGCCTGTGGTCACCTACGGTGAAGGGGAACTTGACCTTCTATTTTCGAGAGGAACGTCTGTCTTGCGGGGAGAAGTCCTCAAAGAATACTAGCGCAGATAGGAGTTTTTGGCTTTGCCCGATGTAACAGTTTTTTACGGGCTGTACGGAAGCGGGAAATCTGAGATAGCCATCAATTATGCTTTAAGACTGGCCGGTTGTGGTCATCCGGTAACGTTGATCGATCTTGACGCCGTGACTCCGTACTTTAGGGTGAGGGATGTCCGCGAGGAGTTAGTTACGCGGGGCGTTCAAGTGGTAGCGCCCAAAGAGTCTTTGAAAAGCGCGGATCTTCCGGTTTTGCCGGAAGGCGTACGCAGGGTGCTCCGCCACAGTCCGAACCATGTCGTGGTGGACGTGGGAGGCGACCCCACGGGCTCGAGGGTGTTAGGCGGTCTCAAGGATGCCTTGCCTCCTACAGCTAAAGGCCTGTTCGTGGTGAATTTCAGACGGCCGTTCACTCGTACGGTGGAAGAAGCACGAAACGCCCTCGAACTGGTCACTAAAGCCGCGGGATTAGAGGCTTCGGGCTTAGTATCAAATACCCACTTGGCCGACCTTACGGCCCTCGAACATGTTATGGAAGGACTTTCGATGACTAGGGAGCTCACAAAGGTTACGGGCCTTCCCGTGTCCATGGTGTGCGCTCCCACGAGCTTACTAGATAAAGATGATGAGATTCGTTCGAGCCTGGGAGACGCGAATTTGCTGTATCTCAGGCGGTTTCTTTTGAAACCTTGGGAAATCCAAGGATAACCGGCATGTTGGGAGGGAGAGATTTTGGATAAGAGAGTAGTCTTCAGAGAGGACCACTGCAAGAGCTGCGAACTATGCGTTTCAGTGTGCCCCAAGAAGATCATCGGGTTCAGAGAGACCGTGAATCGGCAGGGATATCGGAGCGCGTTTGTCTCGGATGAAGACCAGGAAAAGTGCATTAGCTGCGCTCTGTGCGCAAGGATGTGCCCCGACGCGGTGATAGAAGTTTATCGTCCATAACCAGGAGGTGATGTCACATGGCAGATTCAGTCTTGATGAAAGGAAACGAGGCGTTGGCCGAAGCCGCCATACGCGCGGGCTGCCGCCACTATTTTGGCTATCCGATTACGCCTCAAAACGAGATATCCGAATACATGGCCAGAAGGCTTAAAGACGAAGGCGGCGTGTTCGTGCAGGCGGAAAGCGAAGTCTCGTCCATAAATATGGTCTACGGGGCCGGAGGCGCCGGCACCAGGGTTATGACTTCGTCGTCAAGCCCCGGGGTCAGCCTGATGCAGGAGGGCATTTCCTACATCGCCGGTTCCGAGGTGCCCTGCGTCATAGTGAACATGTCCAGGGGAGGCCCGGGGCTTGGAGGCATTCAGCCGTCCCAGTCAGACTATTTCCAGTCTACAAAGGGCGGCGGGCACGGCGACTACAGATTGGTTGTATACGGTCCTTCGAGCATACAAGAGGCATGTGACTTGATGACCAAGGCCTTTGACACGGCGGACAAGTACCGGATGCCCGTGATGGTCCTAGGGGACGGGAATATTGGCCAGATGATGGAGCCGGTAGTCTTTCCCGAGCCGGTGGACGTGAATAGCCTGCCCTCCAAAGAGTGGGCGACTACGGGACGTAAAGGGCGTGAAAGAAACAACCTCATAAACTCCATAATCCTAGCTCCTGAAGAGTTGGATGCCCACAACTGGCGCCTCCACGAGAAGTACCGCGAGATCAAGGAGAAAGAGGTCATGTACGAGACGGTGTATGGCGATGATTCCGAATGGTTCCTAGTCGCCTACGGCACCGTCGCCAGGATTTGCCGCCTGGTGGTTGATCGGGCGAGGAAGAAAGGCATTAAAGTTGGGTTGATCAGGCCGATAACCTTATGGCCATTCCCCGACAAGGCTTTCACGGAGGTCGAAGACAGGGCCAAGGGATTCCTCACGGTAGAGATGTCCACAGGCCAGATGGTAGAGGATGTCAGGCTGGCCGTCGCCGGAAAAGCTCCTGTGCGTTTTTACGGCAGAACCGGAGGCACCATTCCCAATCCCCGTCAAATCGAACAGAAACTTGACGAGATGGTTGACGGAGGTGAGGTCCGTTGAAAGCAGTCTATCAGCGCCCCAAATCGCTGACCGATACCGTAACCCACTATTGCCCCGGCTGCACCCACGGTATAGCTCACAGACTGGTGGCAGAGGTAATCGACGAGTTGGGGATTCAGGAGAAAACCATAGGAGTGGCGTCGGTGGGATGCTCGGTATTCTCTTACAACTACTTTGACGTTGACTTTCAGCAGGCAGCTCACGGAAGAGCCCCGGCGGTGGCGACCGGCATTAAGAGGGTTCATCCGGACGCGGTTGTCTTCACATATCAAGGAGATGGAGACCTCGCCTCGATAGGGGCCGCCGAAATAATCCACGCCGCCGTCCGCGGCGAGAACATCACGGTGGTGTTCATAAACAACGCCATATACGGGATGACAGGAGGTCAGATGGCCCCGACGACTCTTGTAGGACAGAAGACGACCACAAGTCCCTTTGGGCGCGACCCGTCCACTCAAGGATACCCAGTCAAAGTATCCGAGCTCTTGTCGACTGTTCAGGGAGCATCCTACGTCGCCAGGTTTTCTCTTCACAACCCGGCCAACGTCGCCAAGGCGAAACAGGGTATTAAGAAGGCTTTTTGCAACCAGCTTGAAGGGAAGGGCTTTTCCTTGGTCGAACTTCTTTCGACATGCTCGACAAACTGGGGTATGACTCCGGCGAAAAGCCTTAAGTGGCTTCTTGAGAAGATGATTCCCGAGTATCCGTTGGGCGTATACAAGGGGGGAGAGTAACGTGCTGCACGAGGTGATTATGGCCGGATTTGGCGGCCAGGGGATCATGCTGATCGGGACTCTTCTGACCTACGCCGGAAAAGAAGAAGGAAAGCACGTATCGTGGCTTCCGTCATACGGTCCGGAAATGCGTGGCGGGACCGCCAATTGCGCGGTTTGTGTGTCTGACGAACCTATAGCCTCGCCGGTCGTTGTGGAGCCGACGTCTTGTATCGTGATGAACGGACCTTCTTTTGAGAAGTTCCACAAGGCGACAGTCTCGGACGGTACTCTGATCGTTAACTCATCTCTGGTCAATGTCGAAGATATCAGGGAGGATGTTAGGGTCTATCGGATACCCGCTAACGGTGAGGCGAAGGAGCTGGGTTCAGACCGGGTCGCGAACATGGTATGTCTGGGAGCGCTGCTGAAAGCCACCGGCGCGGTGAGCTTGGATACCGTTTTGAAAATCCTTCCGAAGGTCATCAGTGTCCGGCACCATAGTCTCCTTCCTCTAAATGAAAAAGCCCTACGAAGAGGCTTTCATCTTGCGGAAAGCCTTATGTAACGGGCGTTGGGAGGGGTTCTTGTTGAGTAGTGAGAAAACGGTAAGTGTGAAGGATATCGAGGCTCTGCTTGTCTGCCTCCCCGGAGTTCAGAAGTCCCGGGTTGTGGTGAGCGATTGGGGGGCCATCGAAGAGATCCACATTCTCACCGGACTGGGCAGGAACCCAAAGCAAATCGTAAGAGATGTTCAGAGCGCCCTTAAGGCTCAGTGGGACATAACGGTAGATAGACGGAAGGTTTCGGTCGCCCAAGTGCGTACCGGCCTTCCGGACCCTCTGGGAAGGCTGAGGTACTCCGGCATAGAAATAAAGTCGGACGCCAAGACAGGCAAGAACGATGTGTGCGTCGCCTTGGAGCGTCCTTTCGAAGGTCAAACATCAGTCTACGTTGGGAAAGCACAATGCGAATGCCTTGAGAGTTCTACCCTTCAAGGAATCGCCAAGGCAACGTGCCTTGCAGTGAACTCCACCCTTGAACCTCCTAACGCTTTCTATGTTGATGACGTACATGTTCTCGACATAGGCTCTCAGAAGGCAGTTGCCGTGTTGGTGGACCTTCTTACTCCCAGACGGAACCAGGAGCAGATGATAGGGTGTGCCATAGTCCGCCGTGACATCAGGGAAACGTGTGTTAGGGCCACTCTGGACGCGGTGAACCGCCGCCTTGAGGCCCTCCCCCAAAAAGGGTCCATAGCCAAGGGCGGAAAAGACAGCAAGAACGACACGAGCGGCGAAGAAGAGGCTCCGTCAGACGAAGACGTGGAGCCTTTGGGCGGGTCTCCGGGATTGTTTACCGAAACGGAGCCGTCAAAGCCCAAGCGGGAATCGAAGAGCAAGTCATAACGACCTAAGGCCTCCTCATAGGCTTCTCTTGAGCGTTAGAAGAGACATGCTATGAGGGGGCTTTTCATGTGAAGCGAACCGCGAGGTTCTCTCCTCTAATCTTCTGCACTCTCGTGTTCTTGACGGGGATCACCATGGGCGCTATGAGCCTTAGGGTGCTCTCCGTAAACGAGAAGGCCGAACTCGTCTCCTATCTGGAAGTGTTCATGAGGGGGCTACGGAGTCCGGAGCTAGAGCCTGGAGTCGTTTTTAGACTCTCCCTAGCGCAGAACTTGAAAACGGCCGCTTTGGTATGGGCGTTTGGACTTTCTATCATTGGCGCGCCTTTGACTTGTGTGATGCTGATCATCCGCGGGTTTGCCCTGGGTTTTGCCGCGTCATTCATCGTGAGTGAAGTTCGTTCGGGGGGCACCCTCATGTTCATGGCGGGAATGCTGCCGCAGAACATCGTCGCCGTACCTGCTACCGTACTCCTTGCCGCGTTTTCCCTCTCGTTTAGTCTCGTTCTTTTCCGCGAACGTCCGTGGACTTACGGCGGGCTATGGAGCAAAGGCGGCTCGTACACGTGGAGATGCTTGGTGTTGGCCTCCTCCTTTGTGGTGGCTTCTTTGGTAGAGGCGTACATCTCGCCAATGCTGCTTATGAAAATCGCGGGAGCGTGAAGCCGCAACCATGCTCCCAGACAAGCTGCACGCTTTCGCGACCTTTACGTCTAAGCGCGCCATTGTCGGCCGCTCTGTCTTCACGCGCAATGGGGATTGCGGTAGTCTTTTTGGTGATAGAGCGCGCCGCAGAGGGCTTTGGTTACCGCCGGATTAGCGGAGCACAGGGTGCACAGAGCCTGAAACCGCGAGCGGTGGCAGGACAATGAACAACAGTGTAGAATTAGTTTGGTTGGACGAGTATGTCCTGGTGGGCAGAATCACAGAAAGGGATGGTCTTGTGAAAATCGGAGTGCCAAGAGAGATTAAGCCGGACGAAAATCGAGTGTCA
Organism: Bacillota bacterium; assembly: GCA_036802545.1. Lineage (GTDB taxonomy): Bacteria > Bacillota > Sulfobacillia > Fermentithermobacillales > Fermentithermobacillaceae > DULO01. Next base: position 7,119 of record DAIRWA010000006.1, read on the forward strand.
CTTATACCCGCGGGGACTCAAGCATTTGTCGACGCGGGGCACGAAGTGCTCGTAGAGAGCGGTGCCGGACAAGGAAGCGGGTTTGACGACAAGTCTTATGAGGCGGCGGGAGCCAAGATTATCCCCAGCGCGCAATCGGTGTGGGCTGAATCAGATATGATCATGAAGGTAAAAGAGCCTTTGGCCTCGGAGTATTCACTGATGAAGGAGCAGATCCTGTTTACATATCTTCACCTTGCTCCCGAACCCGAGTTGACCCGAGCCCTGATCGAGAAACGTGTGGACGCCGTAGCTTATGAGACTGTCCAACTGCCAAACAGAAGCCTGCCGCTTCTCACCCCCATGAGTGAGGTGGCCGGACGCATGTCGGTGCAAATTGGCGCTCACTTTCTAGAGAAGAGATACGGCGGCTCCGGAACCCTTCTCGGGGCAGTTCCCGGAGTGCTTCCCGGTAATGTCGTTATTGTCGGCGGCGGAGTCGTGGGTACTAACGCGGCCAAGATGGCTGTGGGATTGGGTGCTAACGTCATTATTATCGACATGAACCTGGACAGGCTCCGATACCTCAATGACATTTTCGGCGCCAGAGTCCAGACGCTGGCCTCTAGCGCTTACGCTATCGGTGAGGCAGTCAAGAATGCCGATTTGGTGATAGGTTCAGTATTGATCCCCGGAGCCAAGGCTCCCAAACTGGTGAGTGAGTCCATGGTAGCCACTATGCGTCCGGGTTCAGTCCTCGTTGACGTAGCGATAGACCAGGGCGGATGCATTGAGACCATGGATCATACGACAACCCACTCAGACCCGACGTTCGTGAAGCACGGCGTAGTCCACTACTCGGTGCCTAACATTCCGGGTGCCGTCCCCAGGACAGCGACTATGGCACTTACCAACGCCACACTTCCATACGCCTTGCTCTTGGCTAACAAGGGCCTCAAGGACGCCGTCAAGGCAAATGAACCCTTGGCTAAGGGCGTGAACGTGACCCAAGGAAAGGTCACTTACGAGGCGGTGGCTTTGGCCCACGGTCTACCTTACACTCCCCTCGCTGAAGTCTTGGCCTAAGGAACTGTAAGCGGACATATCAACTAAAAGGGGGCTTCGCGAGAGGCTCCCTTTCATGTCTACGGAATAGAACGCCCATAACTGACATAAGACTTTTAGAGGAATGATGTCCAGTAGGATATTCCGCCGAGAACAGGGGAATATAGGTAAGTGCGGAAGGATTTGTCCTTCTTGGGTCGAACAACAGATAGCTGTGGGGTCGTTTTCGGGAGGAGGACGGTAGAAGTGGAAAGCCTGATACAGGAGTTCATAGACTACCTCGGGCACGAGAAGGGGCTTGCCTCCAATACTCTCGAGTCCTACAGCCGTGACCTGAAGCAGTATTATGGCTTCTTGTCAGGGGATTCTTCTCTTTCCCTTGAAAGCGCTTCACAATCTACTATAGTCGCCTACCTTATGTATTTGAGAAAACAAGGCAAGGCTACCGCGACCATCGCCCGCAGATTGGCTGCCCTCAAGGCTTTTTATCAGTTCCTTGTAAAGGAAAACTATGTGGCAAAAGATCCTACCGGCGAGCTTTCGTCACCTAAGCTGGAGCGTAAGCTTCCCAAGGTGCTCACGGTCGAAGAAGTGGAACGCCTTCTTGCCCAGCCCGATTTTTCTGTTCCGGCAGGGAAACGCGACAAGGCCATGCTTGAACTTCTGTACGCTACAGGAATCAGGGTGTCGGAGCTGGTCAATCTCAACGTTCAAGATGTTGACCTACAGGAAGGCTTCATAAGATGTGTGGGAAAGGGCTCGAAAGAACGGGTTGTCCCCATGGGGGAAATGGCGGTCATAGCGCTAAGAAGCTACTTAGAGAACGCCCGGCAGAAGCTCATCGCGGATCCCAAAGAAAAGGCAGTGTTTGTTAATCATCACGGCAGGAGGCTTACCCGGCAAGGGTTCTGGAAAATAGTGAAGAAATACGCTCAACAGGCGCTCATACGCAAAGAGATTACACCTCACACTTTGCGCCATTCCTTCGCGACTCACCTATTGGAAAACGGCGCCGACATCAGAGCCGTTCAGGAGATGCTAGGGCATGCGGACATTTCCACCACCCAGATTTACACTCACGTCACAAAAGACAGGCTAAAAGACGTTTACGCCAAAAGCCATCCACGAGCGTAGTCTAGCCTCCCCACTTTCATAAGCCTACGAACCTCTTGGAATCATAACTCCGAGGACTTAAACACTTGGAGGCGTTGGTTTATGATCTACCGAAAGACATGGGCCGCGATTTTCAGAAAATCCGTGGCCGCGATGATCGCCGTTTTCATGATTCTGCTTGCGGCGCCATGTAGTCATGGCAACGCCGCGTCGCCCGCGACAGCGTCGGTACCTCCTCCTCGAGTGGACTCTCCGTCTTGCGTAGTGATGGATGCGGTCTCGGGAGAAGTTTTGTTCGAAAAAGACGCCCACGTGAAGAGAAGCCCTGCAAGCGTAACAAAGATTATGACTCTAGTCTTGGCGTTTGAGGACATAGCCTCGGGCAGGGCCACGCTGACTGAAGAGGCGGTTGCTTCCGAGAACGCTTGGGAGATGGGCGGCACTGAAGTATGGGCGGAGCCGGGCGAGTCCATGCCGTTGGATGAATGGCTTAAAGCCGTGGCCGTCGCTTCCGCAAACGATGCTTCGGTGATCTTGGCGGAACACTTAGGCGGAACCGAAGAGGCTTTTGTGGCCCGGATGAACCAAAGGGCCAGAGAACTGGGAATGGAGAATACAACGTACAAGAACCCGCACGGGCTCGACGCCGACGGTCACGAGACCACAGCCATGGACTTGGCTATCCTGTCGAGACACGCTGTGACCGTTCGCCATCTCTTGGACTACACTAAGATTTACATGCAGGAGTTTCGCGGCGGTAAGAACATGTTGACCAACTTCAACAAGCTAGTTTATCTGTATACGGGCTGTGATGGGCTAAAGACGGGACATACAAGCAAGTCCGGATACTGCATCTCGGTGACTGCCCAAAGGGACGACTCCCGCTTCATCGTCGCGTTGATGGGCGGCGAAACGCCGGATCAAAGACAAAACGATGCGTGGCGGCTATTGGACTGGTGTTTCGCCAACTTCCGATCTCTTAGAATCCTAGAGAAAGATGAGTCTGTTGGCCAGGCCAGAGTGTTAAAAGGGAGGATCGATTCCGTAGGTTTCGTTCCGGAGCGGCCGCTGGCAGTCACTTTGACCAAGACCGACAAAGGTGAGACGCGCCGTACCATAACGCTGGACCAAGTCATCGCGCCCGTGAAAAAAGGCGATGTCATTGGAAGTATGCAAGTGGAGGTCGATGGGCAGGTCGTAACGACCGTCCCGCTCGTAGCCGCGGACGACGTGGCCAGAGCCACCTTTGTCGATTACGCCCTCAAGTACTTGCGAGCTTTTTCTACGGGTAGATAACAGCCGGTCTTAAGCAAAGAGGAATAGCCCTCGCCCCGTCGAAATGCAAAAAGAAAGTTTTGGCATAAGGCGGTGCGAGGGCAATGCATTTGGTGTTTTACAGGAACTCTACATGTGTACTTGCAGAGGTGTCCGGTGAGTTGGATTTGTCCACTGCAGGATCTTTTCGGGATAGAGTCGACCGGGAACTCATTAGAACCGGTTCGCCGAATCTAGTCCTTAATCTTCAAAACCTCCAGTTCATAGACTCTACCGGACTAGGAGCGCTTCTCGGACGCCACAGGCAAGTCACCGCGTCAGGAGGCAAGTTCATCCTTACCGACCTTCCGCCTAAGGTCATATCCATGATTGACATGGCAGGGCTTTCTTCGGTTCTTCAAATCGTTAGAAGTCAAGAAGACGCTCTTGGCCTTCTGGGAGGTGCATCATCGTGAAAAACGAGATTTCAATGCGGTTTTCGGCCGTCCCGTCCAACGTTTCGGTAGCTAGGATAGCCGTCGCCACTTTTGCCGCCAACGCGGATTTCACGGTTCCCGATGTCGAGGAAGTAAAAGTGGCGGTTTCCGAAGCAGTTTCAAACGTGGTGCTGCACGCTTATCCCGCTGGTCCAGGTGATGTATTGCTCTTGGCCAGAGTTCAAGACGGCCATCTGGCTATCGATGTACAAGACCAAGGGTGCGGCATTTCCGACCTAGCGAAGGCGAAAGAGCCCGGCTTTACGACTCTGCCGGAGCATATGGGCCTTGGTTTGTCCTTTATTGAGTCATTCATGGACAGTTTCTCTCTGGAATCGGCGGTAGGTTCGGGCACTATCGTCAGGATGGTAAAGAGACGATGCCCGTAGATGACCAGGTTCTTCGCAAGGCAAGAAACGGCGACACCGAGGCAAGGGATCTGGCTTTTGACGCCAATACCGGACTCATCTGGGCCGCGGTAAAGCGCTTTACCGGGCTCCTAGAGAAAGAAGACCTCTTTCAGCTGGGTGCCATCGGACTTCTCAAGGCTATCGACAGGTTTGATCCCGACTACGGAACCCAGTTTTCCACTTTCGCAGTACCCCACATATTAGGTGAAATGCGCCGCCACTTGAGAGACAACACCCCGGTGAAGGTAGAACGACGTCTGAAGGAAATAGCGTCGTCGGTGAGAAGATTCAGATCAGGCTATCGCGCAAGACACGGAGCCGAGCCCGCCGTAGAAGAAGTGGCAAAGGCATTGGAACTTGACGTGGATACGGTGGTCCTTGCCCTGGATGCCACAGCCGCCCCGGTGTATCTGGAAGATGTGCCCGCATACCGGGAGGAAGCCGGGGCCGCTTCCGCCAGTTCACCTGACGACCTCGTAGAAGCCATGGACCTGAAAGCCGCTCTGGAGGCCCTTGACCCCCAGGAAAGGGCCATTCTCCAGTCAAGGTTCTTCCAGGGAAAGACTCAAATGGAAGTGTCCCGACATATCGGTATGTCCCAAGCTCACGTCTCGAGGGTGGAAAAGAAGGCCCTAGCCGCCCTAAAGGGATACCTTCAGGTGCGTGGTCTCGGTGTTGAGGCCTCATTCCGTGGGGATACTACATAGACCTTGAGGGATCTGCCAAAGGGGGATAATCGGTGGCAAGAGCTACTGTCAGGGAGGCAGAAACCTACAACATGCTCGTAAAAGGGTTTCATCCTCCCCGTAAAGTCGCGCGTAACTTTGTGAAAGCCTATATGGTCGGGGGAAGCATCTGTGTCGTAGGCCAAGTAATCCTGGACTACTTTGTGAGAAGGGACATTCCGTTCGTCCAGGCCAGCAGCATGACATCGTCAAGCATGGTGTTCCTGGGCGCGCTGTTGACGGGGCTAGGCGTCTACGATGAGATCGGCAGATTCGCCGGGATGGGCAGTGCGCTTCCGATAACCGGGTTCGCCAATTCCATAGTCTCACCTGCTATGGAGTTCAAACGCGAAGGTTTTGTGTTAGGAGTGGCCGCCCGGATGTTTCAGATCGCGGGTCCGGTCATAGTGTATGGGTCCTTGGCAAGCGTCATCGTCTCTATCCTAAAAGTATTCGTCTTCTAGAGGTTTTTCTGGGAAGACTTCCGGGGGTCTATATGTGGAAACGCAACGGCGGGGCAAGTCCACGTGCGTGTTCGGTGAGATGCCTTTTATCGCGTCGACAGCATCGGTTGTCGGCCCCAGGGAAGGTCAGGGGCCGCTTGGCACCGGGTTCGACGTCGTATACAAGGATACTTTGGCCGGCGAGAGTTCGTGGGAAAAGAGCGAGTCGCGTATGATCCGTCAAGCCGTGGATATCGCGTTGGCAAAGGTTTCCCTTACCGACGATGATGTGGATTTTCTGCTAGCGGGAGATCTCCTAAACCAGATCACTGCGTCAGGATTCATGGGTAGGGACCACGACATTCCTTTCTTGGGGCTTTACGGAGCCTGTTCAACGATGATGGAAGGACTGGGGTTGGGAGGGGCATTGGTCGCGGGCGGCTTTGCCCGCAAGATAGTGGCGACAGCGTCAAGCCATCACGATACCGCCGAGAGGCAGTACAGGTACCCCAGCGAGTATGGATATCAGCGTTCGCCCACGAGTCAATGGACAGTGACGGGAGCTGGAGCGGCGCTGGTCTCAAACGAGGGGCCCGGACCTAGGATCGAGAGTTTCACCGCGGGAAGGATTCAAGACCACGGGATCATCGATCCAAACGACATGGGTTCTGCTATGGCGCCGGCTTTTGTAGATACCTTGAGCCGCCACCTGCAAGACATGGAGCGTACCCCAAAAGACTATGACCTCATATTGTCCGGCGACTTGGGAAGGATCGGCTCGATTGTAACCAGGCACCTTCTCAAAGAAAAAGGAATCGACGTGACAGGAGTCCATCAGGACGCTGGTCTCCTTATATACGAGATGACGCCTGATATTTGCTCAGGCGCCTCCGGTTGCGGGTGCATCGCTACGGTCTTCGCGGCCAAAGTATGGAAAGAGATAAACTCCGGCAAGCTTGGACGCGTCCTTCTAGTCGCCACCGGAGCTCTTCATAGCCCGACGACATGCCAACAAAACGAGTCTATTCCGTCCATCGCTCACGCGGTATCTGTGGTGGGAGTCTCAAATTGAGGAGTTGACCGATAGGTGACTTTGGTGAGCGCATTTCTTGTTGGGGGACTCCTGTGTGCCTTAGCCCAGCTCATACTCGATACGACCAAGGCCAATCCTGCCATCCTCATGGTGTCGGCCGTAAGCCTTGGAGCGGTACTTTCGGGTCTGGGCCTTTATGCGCCTTTGGTGAAATTGGGAGGCGCGGGGGCGACTATTCCGCTCACGGGCTTTGGGCATGCGCTCGTAACCGGAATGGTAGAGGACGCCCGGCAGATCGGCCTTTTTGGTATTCTGACGGGCGGTTTTCGGGCCACCTCCTCAGCGCTTATGGTCGCGGTGGTTTTCGGCTATCTAATGGCCGTGCTGTTCAATCCCAAGGGCTAGGTAACGCTTTTTCAAAAGGGGATGATCGTGTAGACTAGATTTATGCAGGGCAAACCGGAGTGAATAAGATGAAGAAGACGTCTTACTACAGACGTGTCGAAGCGTGCCTGCTAATCTTAGCTATTATCGGCGTAGCTTTGGGCACGGCGCTTACTTTTTGGGAGAAGAGGACGGAAGCGGCCGTATGGGAGCCTCCTGAGCGGCGTGGCATAGAACCCGGCAGCGCCGAGGGCTCCGAGGTTCTTTGGCGACTTCAAGATGAGGAAAATACGATTTCGGTGTTTGAGTTCGCCAAGTACGGCGTAGTAATGGTCTCTACCGAGCAATCGGGGGCGTTTGGGCGGAGCAACAAAGGCAACGGATCCGGCTTTTTTATAGACGATAGCGGCCATCTTCTCACCAATTACCACGTGGTGGAGGATTCTACCAGGATTTCAATCCATACCTACTCGGGAAGGGCATACAACGCAACTGTAGTGGGTAGCGATAGACTGACTGATCTGGCGGTCTTGAAGATAGACGCTCCGACGGATGAAATTTGGCCATTAACCTTCGCCGATTATGACACGGTTCGGGTTGGACAAAAGGCGATAGTTCTTGGAAGCCCTTACGCTACAGGCACCAGCCTTGGTCTAGACAGATCTCCTACAACGACCACGGGCATCATCAGCGCCAAAGACAGATCTCTGCCCATCCAAAGTACGACAAAGCCCGGCGTAAACGAATACACTATCGAGAACCTGATTCAGACCGACGCGGCGGTGAATCCGGGTAACAGCGGGGGACCGCTCTTAAATTCAGCCGGAGAAGTTGTCGGAGTCGTAACTGCCATCATAGACTCGGCCACAGGCATCGGCTTTGCCATCCCATCGGAAGTGGTCCTGCAGGTACTCCCTCAGATGATGGAACAAGGGGGAGTAAGCCGGGCGTACATGGGAATCCAGTACCACGCTCTCGATACGTGGGTTAGGAACCTTGGTGAGAAGTTCTCCGAGCTAGAGCTGTCGGTGGAAAAAGGGGCGTTGCTGGTGTATGTGGAGCCCGGCGGTCCCGGTGATGAAGCGGGGCTTCGCGGAGGAGACAAGAGCGTGACGGTGGACGGCGAGCAAGTCATGTTAGGCGGAGACATTATTGTGGGGCTTGAGGGAGTACGTATATACGGGTCGAACCTGCAGCGGGAAATATTGAAGTACCGGGTAGGCGACAAGGTGCACCTGGAGATCATCCGGGACGAGAAGAGACTGACTGTCGAGATTGTGCTAGGATCCAGGTAACCAACACCCGGGAGGACTGTCCATGCCGCAATTCGGAGATATATTCCTGAGGATCCCCGGCTTTCTCATCGCCATAAGCGTCCACGAATACGCCCACGCTCGGATGGCTTTCAAGCTGGGCGACGACACAGCTGAACGAGAGGGCCGAATGACTTTGGAGCCGTGGGCGCACTTCGACCTTGTCGGAGGCTTAATGCTCGTGTTATTCCGCTTCGGCTGGGCACGACCTGTCCCTGTGAACCCGTTTCGGTTCAGAAACCCCAGAAAGGGCATGGCGTTGGTATCCGTCGCGGGGCCTGCCGCCAATCTCGTCACGGCGTTTGTGCTAGGGGTAGCGACCATTCTGATGTACACTCGAATAAACTTCACAGGCAGTGCTTGGATCTATCTCCCTGAGGTTTTTTTTCAAGCCGCGTGGATAAACGCGAGCTTGGCTTTTTTCAACCTTATACCCGTTCCGCCTCTTGACGGCTCCAAGATACTTTCAGTCATTTTGCCTCCTTCTTTACAGGATTTATGGGATCGAGTTGAGCAGTACGGCTTCATCATCCTCATCGTTCTCCTCTACAGTGGGATGATTTCGTCGATTCTGGGGCCCTTGATTATGGGATTCATGACTTGGGTGCAGAATACGGCGATAGCCATATCCATGTTGGTGTTCCGGTAAGCCCATGAAAGGGATACTCAAACTAGCCCCGTTATTTCGCATATTCCGTGGACAAGTTGAGTCGTCCGAGATTTCTTTGGAGACATCTGCCAAGACACTCGCCAGCGCGTCAAACCTGGTTGTTATGAAGATCAGGTGGCTATTGCCGAGCCAGACCCAGGAGGATCCGATCGAAGACGAGGAACCGGGCGATATCACAGGCATGGTAGGCGCCACCTATGTTTCCGTCATGGAGCCTTGGGAGCTGTCTCTGGCCAAATCATCCCTGGCGGATCTCCTTGGCAAGGGTGTTAGGAAGTACCCGCGCGGCGCGACGTCACTCATGGGGCCTCCCAAGACTGTAGTGGTGACGGTTGATCCTCGCGAGCTTCGCGAGGCTATGCGAATGGTGATCGCCAAGTCTGAGCCGGTCAGGAGGACTCTTGTCATTCCGAAGTGGAACTTCGTCGCTCACGTTCGGAGTTTTTGGAGCGAGATAAGGCGTTTATCCGGAAAAGGCGTACTCTTGCGTTTCTCCCGTTTCTTGGGTGGGGATAAGAGGGAAGCCATCCAGAACTTCTTGGCTTTCCTAGAACTCATAAGACGGCGCAGGGTGTTCGCCAGGCAGACCGGTCCGTTCAGCGAGATAGTCTTCGGCACAGACCGGGAATCCGTGTCAGGCGAGACTTACATAGATGAAGAGGGGCATGAAGAATGAACCTGACAGCCCTCATTGAGGCGATTTTGTTTGCGTCGGACGAACCTGTGCCCACAACAAGGCTTACGGTAGGTTTGGGCGTGACAGAGCGCGAGATCCAGGATGCCGCATCAGAGCTGGACAAGGAGTATGAATCAAGAGGCATTTCACTCGAGCGTGTCGCCGACGGTCTCATGATCGCTACCAGGCCCGAATGTGCCGCGGCCATCGAGAAGGTGCTCGCGTGGAAGATCCCGGTTAATCTGTCCAAAGGAGCTCTCGAGACGCTCGCGGTAGTGGCGTACCGCCAGCCGGTAACCCGTCAGGACATTGAAGGGGCAAGAGGCGTTAATCCGGAAGCCAGCTTGGACACCCTTCTTGAAAAGGGCCTTGTCCGCGAAGTCGGCCGGAAGAAGAGCCTGGGCCGTCCGAAACTCTATGGAACGACAGATGAATTCTTAAAAAAGGCCTCCCTCAACTCCACATCCGAGTTGCCTTCCTTATCAGGTCCAGCAAGCTCAGATGAAGATGAAGGACAAAAGCAGCTACCGTTGGAAGGCCCGGTTACCTTGACCTAGAAAGAGTCATCCTATTATGGAAGGTTTCAGGAGGGTCAAGGTGTGTCTCTATGCGTTGGACTGTGGCGCTGGCCATTGCTGTTGTGCTGTCTATCGCTATTCCGGTCTTGTTTCTGCCGATTTGGATCCGGCTCAAGGCCAAAGTTGGGATAGACAGCCTGGATATTTCCATCGCCGTGAAACCTCCCCTGGTTCCTTGGTATATACCTTTTCCCAGGCTATCTCGCGTCATCGGCGAGAAGGCCGCGGATCAAAGTCGGTCACGTGATAAGCGCGATGCCGATGGCTGTGCCGCGAAACCGCGAGAAGAATCCGTCACCGCGAGACTTCGACAGGGCATTCGTCTCTTAAAGGACACGACGCCTCTCGTCCGAGAGGCCTTGGAGCATATCACCGACTCAATTCAGATCAAGAAGTTTGCTATTACAGGCCAGCTTGGAGCGGGGGATGCTTTCCAGACCGCCCTATTGTCAGGCGGGGTGAACTCTATGGCCTCTTTGCTTTTGAAATTGATGATAAGAAAAGGTTTCCGATTCGAAAACAAACCCGCGGTCCGATTCCGCCCCAGGTATGACGCCATCGTTTTTGCCGCCAGGTTTCACATAGTAACGGGAATTAGCGCTTTTGATTGCATAAGACTTGCCTTGTTCCTAAAGAGGACGATTCTGCCTTCGCTGGGCCCGATTCAATTGCAGTAGGGTGGAATACTAAGTTCAGCACGATTGCGATTGGGGGTTAAGGCATGGGCTGGCATCCGATAGAAAGTCTTATGAAAACCACGATGGAAAGTCTAAAATCTATGGTTGATGTGAATACGGTTGTGGGCGAACCGGTTGAAACCAAAGAAGGCACTGTCATTATCCCAGTATCTAGGGTGTCTTTTGGATTTGTCACAGGGGGCGGCGATGACAGCGTGGGCATGGAGGATTCGGGCGGGGGCAATCAGGACGGCGAGTCTGAAGATGAGGGTGCGAGCGGGGCTCTTCCATTTACGGGCGGAACAGGCGCAGGCGTTACGGTGAGACCTGTGGGGTTTTTGGTGGTCGGCACGAGAAAGGTCAGGTTCCTTCCCGTGGATTCCAGGGCTATTTACGACCGATTGCTTGACGAGGCGCCCGACCTTCTAGAAAAAGCGGCAGACGTACTCGGTACCCGGCGCTCCAGGTCCTGCCTTTAGGGTAGGAGGTGAGGACGAGTGAGACCGCTATGGAACGGCACTTTGGCCTTCGGGTTGGTAGTGATTCCAGTGAGGCTGTACGCCGCGACGGAAAGGAAGGCCCCCAGGTTCAACCAACTTCACGAGGAGTGTGGCACGCCTGTGAAATACCAGAAGTGGTGTCCTTCTTGCTTGCGAGAGATAACTCAGGACGAAATAACTAGGGCTTTCCAATATTCTAAAGGCGAGTACGTGGCCATTAGCGACCAAGAAATGGAGGCTATACCGGGTCCTTCCGCCCACGTTATCGAAATATTGGATTTCGTCGAGCTCGCTCAGGTTGACCCGGTGTATTTCGAGAAGAGCTACTTTCTTGAGCCAAGGGAAGGGGCCGCCAAGGCTTACGCGCTCTTGCGTAGGGCCATGGAGGAACAGGGGAAAGTCGCGGTAGCCAGGGTGGCCATTCGCGCTAAAGAGACCTTGGCGTTGGTTCGGGTTTACAGCGATCGCTTCATAATGATGGAGACCATGTACTGGGGAAACGAAGTCAGGGAAGGCGAGGAGCTGACGGTCCCTGAAGAAGTTTCGCAAGATGAACGGGAAATGGCCATGGCCGCGATGCTCATGGAAACGCTCACGTCTGACTTTGAACCTGCCAAGTACGAGAACCACCAGCGTCAAGCCCTTTCCGAGTTGATACAGAAAAAGGTGCAGGGCAAAGAGATCGTGAGAGAGCCCGAGAGGGCAGGCGCCGAGGTCATTGACCTTATGGAGGCTTTGCGTAGAAGCGTCGAAAAGGCGAAGAAGGACGAAGGTCAGAAGAAGCCAAAGGAGAGGACTCCGTCACGGAGCGGAGGTAAGGCGAGAACAAAGAAGGCCTCGGGCGGAGATGAGGCAGCAGCGCCGCCTCCGATGTGAGTTGGAATCCATATTCGGCATACCGCGTCTGTCTCCCATGCTCGCTTCTTCCGGGGACACCCCATTTTCCGACGATTCTTGGTCGTTCGAGCTCAAGTGGGACGGCTACCGATGTTTGGCTTACCTGCGCGGTGACGGGTGCTACCTGGACTCCCGAAACGGAAAGCCATTGCTCTCAAAGTTTCCAAGGCTAAAGGAAATGCACCGCGGGCTTTCTGCCTGTAGCGCTTTACTGGATGGAGAAATCGTCGCTTTTCGAGATGGCAAGGTTGACTTCTCTTACCTTAGGACCGAGCCCGACGATGTCGTTTTTGTGGCTTTTGACCTTCTGTACCTGGATGGCGGCTTGCTAATATACGAGCCTCTGTCAAAGCGGCAGGCGCTCCTGGAGGGCGTTTACTCGTGGGGGAAGACAGTCTCTCGCTCCGAGGCCGTGTCTGGACAAGGAGAATCTTTGTACGAGTGGGTGCGGGAGCGGGGGATGGAAGGAGTGGTGGCCAAGCGCAAAGACAGCCTGTACACCCCCGGGAAACGGTCCAAGGACTGGATTAAGGTGAAAAACGTTCAGGAAGGGCGGTTCTGGGTGGTGGGATATATGCCGGGCGCAGGCAGAAAAGTTGGGTCTTTGGTTGTGGCCAGGGAGACTGACGGACGCCTGACTGTCGTAGGCCGCGTTTCGTCGGGGCTTAACCGGCGATACGAGGAGTTCTTTCGAAACAAGCTAGAGCCTATTGACGCTATCGCGGTCCAAGAGGGTCGGGAGGAAGGCCGCGAGGGCAGTAGGGCGAATACGGGGGCGAATCGCATTCAGAGTCCCGATCTGGTTCGTCGTTCGAATTCCCAGTCGAGTTCCGTTCCGACCACAGGTCCGAGTTACATTCATGACCTACCCACAATTCAATTAGGTGAAAAACGGGTTTTCGGCGATCTAACCAGAGCTGAGATGAAGACTATCCGCTGGGTGAAGCCCTTCTACGGCGTAGAAGTCCACTATACGGAGATGACGCCTGACGGAAGGCTCAGACACCCGGTGTTGCGGGAGGTATGCAAAGATTGTCCGCGAAGACCAGAACTATCGCCAAGGTGGGCGCGCAAGAAGTAGCCTTGACTAGCCTGGATAAGGTCTACTGGCCCGAACAAGGCTACGCCAAACGTGACCTTGTGGACTACTACGCTAGCATGGCCTCCTATATCCTCCCGCACCTTAAGGACCGTCCGCTCTCCCTGGTGAGATACCCCGAAGGCATCAAAAGCGAAGGGTTCTACCAAAAGGACGCGCCTTCCGGCATGCCGGCCTGGGTGAATTTGGCGCCGATTATGTCCAAAGAAAAAGGCTCATACATCAACTTCATATTGTGTCAAAACGTTGAGACTTTGGTTTGGATGGCCAACTCAGGCGCCATTGAGGTGAACCCTTGGCTCTCCAGATACCGGACTCTTGATAACCCCGACTTTGCCGTTTTCGACATCGATCCGTCTGAGGGCACGGGTTGGGAGGACGTGAAGAAGGTCGCCAAGCTAGTGAAGTCTCTCCTGGATGAGTGGAAGCTCGAGGGCTATCCCAAAGTTTCAGGAGCCACAGGCTTGCACATTTACGTTCCCATCCTGCCGAAATACTCATACAAAGACGTATCAAAGTTTGTGGGTTTGGGGGCATCCTTGATCAGAGGGGCTTTCCCAGATCTAGTGACCCTCGAGAGAAAGGTTAAGGACAGGACAGGACTGGTGTACATCGATTATCCGCAGAACGCTCGCGGTCAGACCATTTCAGCGGTGTACGGAGTGAGAGCGTCCAATGGAGCGCCCGTATCCATGCCTGTGACTTGGGACGAACTCGGCGAGGACAGCCCGGTGCACACGCGATCGTGGAACATAAAAACGGCCCTAGAACGGGCGCGTTCGGTAGGTGACATATTCGCTCCTGTACTTACCAGCCCTCAAGACATTGACCACTGCTTACGTCTGTCTCCCCCAGGGTAACATAATCAGGCTACCGCCCTAAGGGGGGATCCTTCTTTGGGGAGACGACGTAGACGACCGGTGAATCCTGACGCCGCACGCGCCTTGGATAACCTGAAGTACGAAGTCGCCCAGGAGCTAGGATATATGAGGGGTGGAAGTGAAGACGAGCTCCGAGTCAATCTGGATCGCATGAAAAACGAGGTCGCTGACGAACTCGGGCTTTCCGACAAGATCCGTACCATCGGGTGGCCCAACATGACGTCTCGCGAATGCGGTCGGATAGGCGGGCAACTCGGAGGACGTCTCGGCGGTCAGATGGTAAAGCGGATGATCGAGTACGCTGAAACCCATATGTCACAAGACCAGCAGAGGCGGTAGCAAAAGAGGCCTCCGGGAGACCGGGGGCCTTTAGGTTCTTCCGTCTGATGCATCCAATCTGAAGATGCGTTACTACTTCAGAATCAAACAGAACGAATTTGTCTGTTCAGGCTTCCGTTTACTGACGAAACGGACTTTTAAGAAAGCTTGAGCTCATAGAATTTGGCTGTTTTGGACTTGACATTTAATGAAAATTTCGCCATCCTGAAGTAGGCTTCCGCAGTTCTTTATCTTGTTCGTGTGTCTATGGACTTTCTGCTGCGTACGAGCACTGAAGCTTAGCAGATTGCTTGCCGATGGACGCCAGCACGACACGTTTCGAGGCCTTATCAACCTTTA
>DAIRWA010000007.1:0-12436 GCA_036802545.1 Bacillota bacterium
GGAAAGAGATATTCGCCCGACCGTGCTTTTCCTTGAGGCAGAAGATGACATCTTAGTGCGACGTTTCAAAGAAACCAGGCGGCGCCATCCTCTGTCGCCACAAGGAAGCATTTTGGAGGGGCTGCGAGAAGAGCGGCGTATTCTGGCGGACTTGAAAGCGGCCTCTAACATCATAATGGATACCTCCGACCTATCTCCCGCGGAACTCCGAAGGCAGCTTATGGAAGTGTTCACCCGTGGAGTCAAGGACCAAAAGATGCTGATTACCATCGTGACCTTCGGTTTTAAACACGGTCTTCCCCTTGACGCTGACCTGGTATTCGATGTTCGTTTCTTGCCCAACCCATTTTACATAGACGATCTAAAACGCCTTTCGGGCCAGAATCCGCAAGTTACCGAGTTCGTTTTCGGTTCCCCCGTGACCGGCAGCTTCTTAACACACCTAAAGAAATTCATCGATTTCCTGTTGCCGAAATACGTTGAAGAGGGCAAGACCCATCTGAACATCGCCATCGGCTGTACTGGCGGCAGACACCGTTCGGTAGCCATCGGAGAAGCCCTCAAGACTCATCTGGAGTCCAGGGAGCATACAGTTGTTGTAGAGCACAGAGATATCGATCGTGGGGAATTCGGAGGCGCGGATAAGTGAACGACCATTTGGGACCGAAAATCGTAGCGATAGGCGGAGGAACGGGACTCGCCAGCGTGTTGCGGGGCCTCAAGTATCATCAATGCGACTTGACCGCCATAGTCACCGTGGCCGATGACGGCGGCAGTTCGGGTCGTCTGCGCAGAGATATGGGTATCCTCCCTCCAGGCGACATACGCAACTGCATCCTGTCTCTGGCGAACACAGAGTCTAACATGACGGCTCTGTTCAACCACAGATTTCAGAAGGGTGAGCTCAGAGGCCATAATTTCGGCAACTTGTTCTTGGCAGCCATGACCGAAATGACAGGTGATTTTCAGGTAGCCGTAAAGGCGATGTCCAGCGTGTTGGCGGTTAGGGGACGAGTCCTCCCCGCTACGCTCTGCGACATCACCCTATCGGCTGAGATGGAAGACGGTTCCGTGGTTCAGGGAGAGTACAGCATCCCAGAAGCGAGAAAACGCATATCCAGGCTTCAGCTTGAGCCTGCAAACCCTCTGGCTCTTGATGAAGCCGTAGCCGAGATTGAAGCCGCCGATGGAATAGTACTAGGCCCAGGCAGCCTGTTTACCTCCATTATTCCAAACCTCCTGGTTCCCGGCATTCGCCGTGCCATAAGGAATTCAAACGCCCGCAAACTCTACATCTGCAACATTATGACCCAACCGGGAGAGACTGACGGTTACTCGGCTTACGAGCATGTGAAAGCCATCGAGAACCACGCGGGCCGGCTCTTCACCTATGTATTGGTTAACACGGCAACCGCGCCGGAAGACATCACCGAAAAGTACGGGCTGGAGGGGAGGTTCCAGGTCAAGGCAGATACAGCTGCGCTGACGTCCGAAGGATACACGCCTATATGCGGGGATTATCTTACGAGAGGAGATCTCGCCAGACACGAGTCAACTCGACTGGCAAGCTCCCTTATTGAGTTCTTCACGGCGGGTCCTAACGTGGTCAGGCGCAACCTTGCCATGACCGACTAGTTAAGGTGGATAGAGACACGTTTTCCAGGCTTGTCAAAGAAGAACTGGCCAAAGTAGAGGTGAAGTCGCGGACTGCCGCGTCTTGGGAAGCGGCGGCTTTAGGCAGATTCCTTTCATCTGCCCGAAACCCGTCTGAGGAAGCGGTTATTTCGGCGGACCCTTACCTTATCCGCCGCATCTACTACTTGGTGAAGCGAGGATCCGGGCTTTCCCCCTCCTTCCGGCAAAAGCCCAGAATCACCGGCGGCCGCGGTGCCAGACGCAAGATAATCACCAGCGCACCACGTCCCTTTACCCAAAGGCCTGCACTTGGTCTGCTGAGCCGTAATGCCCTGTGCAGGAGAGCCTACCTTCGAGGCTCATTTCTTTCGCGAGGATCCGTCTCATCTCCGGTCCGAAGTCACCATCTAGAGTTTGCCCTACCCGAGAAGAAAGACGCTCTGTTGCTCCAGTCGCTGCTACATAAGGAAACCCTTAAAGCAGGTCTAGTGCAAAGAAGGACTTCGTGGGTGGTCTATCTCAAAGATGCCGGCGAGATATGCGACTTACTAAAACTCATGGGAGCATCCAGAGCCGTATTCGAGTATGAAAATGTACGCGTAACCAAATCCCTAAAGAGTTCAGTCCAACGGCTGGTGAACATGGATGAAGCCAACGTATCGCGTACAGTTGAAGCCGCGCTTCGCCAGACAGCTGATATACGCTTGATTGACATGGAAGAGGGACTCATTCACCTGGCGCCCGCCCTCAACAAGTTGGCGAGGCTAAGGCTTGAGCATCCGGGCGCTAGTATGGAGGATTTGGGCCTTATGATGGTACCGCCTATCTCAAAATCGGCGGTGAATCACCGATTCCGCCGCCTTGCCAAAATAGCCTCAGATCTTCGCGCGGAAATGGAAAAGGCGCGCCGTTAGAAGAACAACCCGCAGGCGCGCCCTACGCCTATCCGATGTCTACTCCACGATTACCTCCACATGCTCTCCTGAAGCCTCATCCGTCACATCTACAACCTTGCCTCGTAACCCACAGCTGATGGCGCTCCTGAGCTCCTCCAAATCAACTCCCATCCCGTCAAGATCGGCTCCGCCTAATGAGGCGAACTTGTTGCCTGTACGCAAAACCCAGTCTACCAAACCCATAGGCAGATTCACCGAGACCTTGGACTTTCCGGTCTTGACGTCGCCTACCCTAACCCTTAACCACTTTGCCTTCGTCGCAGCGGCCTGCGGCTTGTCATCTACAGGGGCGTCCAAGGCATCAATAACCTTGAGCGCTTCGTCAACGGTTATCTTGCCTTCCTGGACCATATTAAGAACTCTCATCTTCTCTCCTTCCAACTGCCTCGACCTCCTTTACAGTGAGACGACAACCCTTCCTCTAGCGCTTGTGGCTTTCAGGGACGCTTTGGCGTGGGCCTCATCAAACCCTTTGGTTCTTCCCACGAATCGCGACCCGTGCCGCTGTCTGCTCTCGTCGACCAAAATCTCCTGTCTATCGAAACCTCGTACCTCAACCCTGCCCATGGTCGTAGACGCATCTACCTCGTAGCCGGCGCCGGAAACCCTATCGATTTCGGCTTCGATTCTGCCGTTGGCGGTATCTAAGGACCAGTTGCCATCACCATACAGTCTGGCTTGTATGCGCCCGTTGGAGGTGCTGGCCTTAAGCTCTTCGGACTTGCCTTCAAACTCTATACGGCCGTTCGCAGTGGTGAGGTCCGTACGCTCAAAATCGCATCCATCAGCAACGACTCGGCCGTTTGACGTCGAAGCGACAAGCTCCGGGCCCGTTAGGTCCTCTAAGGTCAGTCTTCCATTGGCGGAATTGACCCTCACTATCGCCTTCCTCCCCTTGGGAATGGTCAGTGTAAAGCCAATGGACAGGGAACGGTATCCGTTCCCAAGGTCCCTGCTAGTAGCCCTTAGAACGTTGCCATCGTGGGTGAACTCGTACTTTCCATGAAACATGGCTTTGGCGTCTTCCTCGGTGCTCGCGTTGGCCCTCTTCCTAACGTCCAGGGAGAAATTGGGCTGATCGGCGCTCTGGACAATGATGTGACCGTTAGTGGTTGAAAGGGAAATGTCCAGAACTCCATCAGCGGGTAGCTCCCCTTCCAGAATCTCGTGTAGCTCTTGCTGATGGCCACCGTAAGAGCTACCGGCGAACATCCCTGCTATGAGCTTCCCTATGTTGGCGCCGCTTTCACCCAGGACCCGGCCAATTCTTTCGCCCTCTAGCTGAGCTGCCTCCCCCACACCTTCCATCTTCTTTGCGACTGAGTCCGCAATGTCATCCGCGTTAGCCGCGGCCCCCTGGGCAGCAACCCTAGCTGACTCAAGGGTGTCTTGGAGACCGCTCCTAATACTCTCCGCAAACTCCCGTGCCGCCCGACTCGGCTCAACCCGTACGTTTTTAGGGGCCTCGGGAACCCCGGAAACCGCTCGCAGCAGTTCTGCCCCCTGCTCGGGAGTGATTTTCCCGTCCGCCACCATCTGAAGGATCATGGCCTTTTCTTCTCTAGACACTTCTCGCTCCTCCTTAAAGATCCGCCCTTGGTTTGGCCTTTTATCCCCGGCCCGGGCAGTCTTCCCGGATAAGGCAAGTTACCTGGAGGTCAGGTTTCTTAGCAGCTTGGTAGCCTCGTTCGCGGTAATCTCGCCGCTCCCCAGCCTGTCAATAATGGACTTCCGTTCCCTAGCCAGCGAATCCTCATCTGGCGTATCGCTCTGATCCGATGAAACATGGTATCCCAAGGCCCGTATAAGGTTTTCTAGTCTACCTCGCACAGTCGGGTACGAGATGCCCAGTTCCTTTTCGACTTCTCTTATGTTCCCGCGGTTCTTTATAAAAACTTCCGCAAAAGCTCTTTGCTCCGGCGGGAGCTTACAGAACTTGCAGAGTTCAAATTGCCCAGAGATCTTGATGTCGCAGGTGGGGCATCGCAGTTCGCTCACCAACAACGGTTCGCCGCATACAGGACACTCTCCGATTACTTCGTTGGGCATTGATCTCACCTTCCACAGATAATATACGTCGGTGTGTCAAGGAAGTCAACACAACCCTTAAAGAATTTAATGCGATGGTCAATTATAGCTCTGGTAGGTTATGGACGGCTGCTAAAGTGATCGTGGATCTTCTGAGCCAACTGCCTGCCAATCCCTTTGACTTTGGCTACTTCCTCCACAGGCGCTTGGCGCAAAGAGTCAAGGTCTGGGTATACCCGAAAAAGCTCTTTGGTCTTGACGGGTCCTATGCCCGCGATGTCAGAAAGAACCGAACTCAGAGCTTGGTTACCTCTGAGTTTCCTGTGGTACGTGATGGCGAAGCGGTGGGCCTCATCCCTAAGTCTCATCACCAAGTACAAGGCGCCTGAGTCCCTGGGCAATACGACAGGTTCCGAACGACCCGGCAGGAACAGTTCTTCGTTCTTCTTGGCGAGACCTACCAGGGAAATGTCCAGTCCGAGTTCGTTCAAGACCTCTTTGGCGGCGCTGACCTGTCCCTTGCCTCCATCGACCATGATGAGATCCGGAAAGGCAGAGAACTTGCCGCCTTTCCCGGTCGCTTCTATTTCTTCCAGTTCCTTAAGCCCTTTTCGGAATCGCCTCCAAAGCACCTCTCGCATCATGGCGTAATCATCGGATTTACCCTGAACCTTCATGCGGAAACGTCTGTAGGAGCTCTTGTCCGGTCGCCCGTCGGAGAGCACAACCATGGACGCCACTGTCTCCTTACCCGATAAGTTGGATATATCGTAGCCTTCGATGCGCCTGGGAAGAACGTTCATCCCCAAGGCGAGAGACAGGCTGTTCATGGCGGCCTCATTTTCTTCCTTTTCCCGTTCATGCTTAGGCAGTCGCTCGGCCATCATCATCCTTGCATTGTCGGAAGCCATGGTGACAAGCTCCTTTAGCCTTCCGCGACGCGGTACCCTAATCTTCACCGCGCGGGCGACCGGCCCGCTTTCCTTTTTCTGAGCCCTAAGGAATTGCTCAAGATCGCTCTTGGAAGGGATATCCATCGGGATAAGTATCTCGGGTGAAATAAGCGAGGCGCGGGAGTAGTACTGGGCCAAGAACGCCTCTAGGACCTCGGCGCTATCCTCGGCCGCAGTGCCCGAGAGAATGAACCCGTCTCTGCCCATCAATTTACCTTCGCGCACCTTAAGCAGGGCAACAAACGACATATCTTTGGAACGCTCCAGCCCCAAGACATCCCTGTCTTTCATATCTGGAGACACAATTCGTTGCTTTTCCGTGATGTCATCCAAAGATCTGATCTGGTCTCTAAGCTTTGCGGCGCCCTCGAACCTAAGATCCTCCGCATACGTGTTCATCCTTGTGACCAGACTCTCACGCAAATCTGTGTGGCGTCCCTCAAGAAACTTGAGGACTTCCTGGATCGTATCGGCGTAAGCTCTTTCATCTAGTTCACCGGTACAAGGCCCAAGGCACCTCCCCAGATGGAAGTCCAGGCAAGGCCTAGCCGCTTGGGCCAAGGCGCGGTCTGAACATGTCCGGTACGGAAAGAGCCGTCTCAGTGTGGTTAGAGTCTCCCTCACAGAACCCGACCTTGTAAAGGGGCCAAAGTACCTGGCTCCATCCTTCTTCATTCTCCGCACCACGGTAACCCTTGGCCATTTCTCATTAACCCCCACCCGTATGTAGGGGTACTGTTTGTCGTCCTTTAAGAGGATGTTATATTTGGGCCTGTGCTTCTTAATTAGGTTGATCTCGAGGATGAAAGCCTCGCTCTCAGACTCGACGACGATTGTCTCAAGCCCTTTGACTTTTTGCATCAAAGCCTCGGTCTTCGGAGACAAGTTAGAGGAGAAGTACGACCTAAGCCGCTTGCGCAAGTTCTTGGCTTTGCCCACGTACAGGGCTTCACCCGCGGTTCCACGGAACATATAAACGCCGGGAGACTCTGTTATGTCCTTGGATATCTCGCAAAGTCCATAACGATCCCCTCGAAGCCCGTGCCAAGCTCTTCCTTGGATCTGGTGAATCGGCTTCACCTCGTTACCTTCCTCCAGACGCCCTGCTTAATCCGCTTGCATCGTCTCTGGTGGCCTTCGGGAGTATCGATTTGAGAAATTGCCCGGTGTACGAGCCCTCGACCCGGGCGATCTCCTCGGGGACGCCAGCGGCGACAACTCGGCCGCCTTCTTCGCCGCCTTCGGGACCCAGGTCGATGATATAGTCGGCACATTTCACCACATCGGGGTTGTGCTCTATCACGACAACAGTACTGCCCGCGTCAACCAGCCTTTGAAGCACGTCAAGCAATCTTCGAACATCCTCGAAGTGGAGTCCCGTTGTAGGTTCGTCGAGAATGTACAAAGTCCTTTCGTTCCCGCGCCTCGAAAGCTCGGTAGCGAGCTTCACGCGTTGGGCTTCCCCTCCCGACAGGGTGGTCGCGGGTTGACCCATCCTTACATACCCCAAGCCCACATCCACGATGGTCTGCAAGCGCCTCTGTATTGCCGGGACATTTTGAAACAACCGCAAGGCCTCGCTAACGGTCATATTCAGCACTTCGGCAATACTCTTGCCGTGATACCGCACTTCGAGGGTCTGTTTGTTGTACCTCTTTCCATGGCACACCTCGCATGGAACGTATACGTCGGGCAAGAACTGCATTTCTATGCGGATTATCCCGTCGCCTCGGCATGCTTCGCAGCGCCCGCCTCTAACGTTGAAGCTGAACCTTCCGGGCTTATAACCTCTCACCTTTGCCTCATTGGTTAGTGAGAATAGGTTCCGAATGTCGGTAAACACCCCCGTGTAGGTCGCAGGGTTTGACCTGGGAGTCCGTCCGATAGGCGACTGGTCGATGTTGATCACCTTGTCGAGGAACTCGATGCCTGTAATTTCGTCGTGTCGCCCGGCTCTGGCACGCGCCCCGTGAAGCGTCGAGGCCAGCTTCCTATAGAGCACATCGTTAACCAGCGTGCTCTTGCCCGAACCGGACACTCCCGTGACGCAAGTGAAGACCCCCACCGGGATCTGTACATCCACTTCTTTCAAATTGTGTTCCTTCGCGCCTCTTATGCCAATCCAGCGATCGGTTGTGGGCCGCCTCTGCGGTATCTCGATCCGCCTCTTACCAGAAAGGTATTGCCCCGTTATTGACTGGGGACTTCGCAGCACATCGGATAGGCTTCCTGAAGCCACTATCTGTCCGCCGTGTTCGCCGGCACCAGGTCCGACGTCTATTAGGTAGTCCGCGCTCCTTATAGTCTCTTCGTCATGCTCCACCACTATAAGGGTGTTGCCGATATCTCTAAGGCTCATGATGGTCCCCAAGAGCCGTTTGTTGTCACGAGGATGCAACCCCACGCTGGGCTCATCAAGCACGTATAGAACCCCGACCAACCCCGACCCTATCTGAGTCGCAAGCCTGATCCGCTGGGATTCTCCCCCTGCCAAAGTCCCCGCTTGTCTCGTTAAGGTGAGGTAGCCCAACCCTACGTTTATGAGGAACTGCAGACGAGAACGGATCTGTTTTAACACTTGGTTGGCGATGTGGGTCTCTCTGGGGCTAAGTTCTAGGGTGTCGAAAAATCCCAGGATGTTCTTTACAGACATATCAGTCAGTTGGAATATGTTCTTGCCGCCTACGGTAACGGCGAGGGGTTCTCTTTTCAGCCTGGCACCCTGGCAGGTCGGACAGGGTTTGGCTGCCATGAACTCTTCGATGCTTTGGCGAGCGGCGTCGCTGGTCGAGCCCCCATACCTGCGCTCCAAGTTGCGCAATACCCCTTCGAAAACGATTTGCCGATCCGAAGACCTTCCGTATGGGCTCTCGTAATGAAAAGGCACTCTCTCTCCCGGCGCTCCGTACAAGATCAGGTCGATTTGCTCCTTCTTCAGATCTTCCACCGGTACGTCGGTGGGTATATTGAAGTGCTCGGTCACGGCGTTAAGGAGCTGAGAATAGTATCCGTCCGGGGCTCCGTTCCAGGCGGCAACGGCCCCGTCGGATATGGACTTGCGGCCATCGGGTATTATCAGCTCGGGCTCGAGTTCCATATTAACGCCCAGGCCGTTACAGGAAGGACAAGCGCCCACCGGGTTATTGAATGAAAACAGTCTGGGCTCCAGTTCAGGCAGACTAACGCCGCAGTCGGGACAGGCAAGTGACTGGCTGAACAATAAGTCGCCGGAGCCCTGGACTTCCACCACCAAAAGGTCACCGGACAGAAGTAGCGCAGACTCGATGGAGTCCACCAACCTGCTCCTCTGATCCGGCCTCCGGATGAGACGGTCCACCACAGCCTCTATTGTGTGCTTCTTCTGTTTCTCCAGCCGTCTTCCGATGAAGTCCGTAACCTCTCCGACTTCTCCGTCAACCCGAACCCTGATGTACCCTGCCCGCTGTATCTCTTCGAAGATCTTCTCGTGTTCTCCCTTTCGTCCCCTGATCATGGGCGCCAAAATGGAGAATCGGGTACCCTCGGGAAGACCCTCGATCTGGTCGGCTATCTGGTCTACTGTCTGCATCGCGACGGGCTTGCCGCAAACAGGACAGTGGGGATGTCCGACCCTTGCGTACAAGAGCCTTAAGTAGTCATATACCTCTGTGACCGTGCCTACCGTGGACCGGGGGTTCCGCGCCCCGGACTTCTGGTCGATGGATATGGCAGGCGACAGCCCTTCGATGAAGTCTACATCGGGTTTCTCCATGAGCCCCAAGAACTGCCGGGCATAAGCCGAGAGTGACTCAACGTACCTTCGTTGTCCTTCGGCGTAGATTGTGTCAAACGCCAACGAACTCTTTCCCGAGCCTGACAGGCCGGTTATGACGGTAAGCTTGTCCCTGGGTATTTCAACGTCAACGCTCTTTAGGTTGTGCTGCCGAGCGCCTCGAATGACTATTTTATCTCTTAGCATTGTCTTTACCTCGCCGAGTAGATGTATCCAGTTTTCCTTCCAACTCGAATATCATATCCCTAAGCAGAGCTGCCCTTTCAAATTCCAGGTCGCGCGAGGCCTGTTTCATCTCTTTCCTCATCTTGGCCACCAATTCCGGAATGGCCCGCTTAGGAACCTGGCTAATATCGGTATCCTTCCAGTAATACCCGGCTTGAGACGTCACTGGCCTTTGGGACTGTATGACATCTCTGACCGCTTTCTCTACCGTAGCCGGAGTGATTCCGTTTAGTCTGTTGTGTTCTTCCTGTTTCTTACGCCTGCGTTCCGTCTCATGGATGGCGGCCCGCATTGACCCGGTCATCTTGTCGGCATACATGATAACCTGGCCGTTTACGTTTCTGGCTGCCCGCCCGACAGTCTGAATCAGTGACGTCTCGGAACGCAGATATCCCTCTTTGTCCGCGTCCAGAACGCAAACAAGAGAAACCTCGGGCAGGTCTAGCCCCTCTCGCAGAAGGTTGATGCCCACCAACACATCGAAAGCGGCTAGACGCAGGTCTCTGATTATCTCCATACGCTCGAGGGTCTGGATATCCGAGTGCATGTACCTCACACGGATTCCCACGTCTCGCAAGTAGTCGGTCAGGTCTTCGGCCATTCGTTTCGTCAACGTGGTGACCAACACCCGCTCCTTGCGGGCTGTCCGGATCCGTATCTCCTTTATTAGGTCGTCGATCTGCCCTGCGATCGGCCTGACCTCGATCTGGGGATCAAGCAAACCTGTCGGCCTTACGACCTGTTCCACGACCATGGACGCTTTAGACAACTCGTATTGAGCGGGTGTAGCCGAGACGTATATCGTCTGGCCCGCTCTGTCCTCAAACTCTTGGAAAGTGAGGGGCCGGTTATCGTACGCCGACGGAAGCCGGAACCCGTAATTGACCAAAGAATCCTTTCTGGATTTATCGCCGAGGTGCATGCCGCGAATTTGCGGGATGGTCACGTGGGACTCGTCAATTATGACCACAAAATCCTTGGGGAAAAAGTCCAGCAACGTATACGGGGGCTGCCCGGCATATCGTCCCGTAAGATGCCTCGAATAGTTCTCGATTCCGGAGCAGTACCCTACCTCTCGAAGCATGTCAAGATCATATTTGGTCCTCTGTTCAAGCCTGTAGGCTTCCAAGATCTTACCCGCGTCCCGCAGCTCCTTCAGCCTTACATGAAGCTCCGATTCGATGGAGGCGATGGCTCGCAAGGTCTTTTCATCGGTGGTAACAAAGTGTCTCGCGGGGAACACAGCCACGTGGTCCATCTCCGCGACGGCTTGCCCTGTCAAAACATCGAATTCAGTGAGCCTCTCCACCTCATCGCCGAACAGCTCAATTCTAATGGCCTTGTCGGTGGAGCTTGCAGGAAATATCTCTAAAGTGTCGCCACGAACCCGGAAAGTGCCTCGCTGAAAATCTATATCGTTCCGGAGGTACTGGATGTCCACGAGCTTTCTCAGGATCTGCTGGCGATCTCGCTGCATTCCAGGGCGCAAGGACAAGACCAGATCGCGATAGTCTTCGGGAGAGCCGAGGCCGTAAATACACGAAACGGAAGCCACGACCAGCACATCGCGGCGCTCAAATAGCGCCGTGGTCGCGGAATGGCGAAGCTTGTCTATCTCATCGTTGATGGCAGAGTCTTTCTCGATGTAAGTATCCGTCTGAGGCACATAAGCCTCAGGCTGAAAGTAGTCGTAGTAGCTGACGAAGTATTCCACGGCGTTATGGGGGAAAAACGTCTTGAACTCGCCCGCCAGCTGCGCGGCCAAGGTCTTGTTATGAGAGACCACCAAAGCCGGGCGGTTCAGCTTCTCGATAACGTTGGCTATGGTAAACGTCTTTCCGGAACCGGTGACTCCCAAAAGGACCTGGTGTTTCGCTCCTCTTAGAACGCCTTGGACAAGTGCGTTTATAGCTTGGGGTTGGTCACCGCTGGGGACGTAATTTGAAACTATCTTGAAGTCCGGCACACGCATTCCTCCGCCCGTCCATTATACAATCGGAGGGCGAGAAAGCAAATAAATGTTCTATATCGCACATGAACCTAGCCTCGATGGCAACCTAGCCCATAAGCCGATTGAAAAGGCCTTTGAACAGGTTGCCAAGCGGTCCAGCAGACCCCGCGCTCGCTATCGGTTGGTCCCCCAACTGGGGCACCGTGATCACGCCGATGGGCTCCTCTTCTCGCGATATCACAGTTTCGCGCACCGCTATTCCGCCGTAGTCACGGACCACGATTCGGGCGTTCCCCGGCTCTTTCAGGTGCATCTGAAGATCTTCTCTCGTCCTGACAGGTACGTCCCTGACCGAAAGGATAACATCTCCACTCTTGATCCGCGCCTTCTCTGCCGGAGAACCCTCAATCACATCAAGGACCATAACACCATCGGGCACTTCCCTGTAGTGGGGAGGTCCGGCCATTTCTTCTCTTGCTCCCACTCTTATAACCACCTCGTGAGCTATGGGAGCAAACAGGGCAGCCGCCCAGGCAAAACCCGACCACCTGGAAGCCGCCATGGAAAATAGGAGTAAGAGTAGGCTAAAAAACCCAAGGGCTCGTGACGTGCTTTTCGCTTTTTCCCGAGGAGCCTTGGCCAGGCTGATGTCGCCATACCCCAAGGCAGCGACCAGCGGGACCATGGCAAAGATAGGCACTCCCGCCCCAGGCGCTTTTGCGGCGGCAATCAGAGGCCACCAATCAGGAAGATGGATTAGACCTTCCATCCCCGTCACATCCGGCACCCTAACGACAGTGAGCACGATAAGGGGGATGGGCCAGAAACGCTGAAGGCTGAACCCGCCTAAGACACCCCTCTCGCCACCGGCCAGATACAAAGGGGTAGCGCAGCTCATGCCGCTGAGTCGTATGAG
>DAIRWA010000007.1:12498-20074 GCA_036802545.1 Bacillota bacterium
AAGGTAGCTG
Source organism: Bacillota bacterium (assembly GCA_036802545.1). GTDB lineage: Bacteria > Bacillota > Sulfobacillia > Fermentithermobacillales > Fermentithermobacillaceae > DULO01. The sequence goes on from DAIRWA010000007.1 coordinate 12,509, forward strand.
AGACTGACCAACGCGCCCGAGTATGAAAAGCAGAGAAACCTAGGGCTAAACAAGAACAGCGCTAGGGCTATTGGAAGCAGGTATCCGAGGCCCGCGTCGTTGACGGAGACTCCGACGAGAACCAGTAAAATGCTGACCAAGAGCCCGCCGAACAATCCGTATCCAATGGAAAGGGCCGTCTGGTACACCGCCTTGTTCTTGGCCTTTCCGTACACTCTCTCCTCAATGGACTGGATCTTGCCGTACTGCACTGCCACGAGCACCAATACGATCAGATACACCACGACGAGCACCGGGTTAAGAAACATGCCCGGATACGACTTAACCACGCTCAAAAGGAGCTCGCCTAATGGACCCATATGTCAAGCTCCTTTCATGATACGGGGTTCAGAACGGCCACCTTTGCCAATTCTACCGCCTTCGCCAGTTGTGCTTCGTCTCCTTCTACGAAGACGTCAGGTTCAAGTCCCACACCGTTTATGGCTCGGCCATTTGGAGTAAGGTACTCGGACACGGTGACCTTCACCACAGACCCGTCGTCCAGGGTATAGGCTCCCTGCACCAGTCCCTTGCCAAAGGTAGTAGTCCCGACCAGAGGCGCTACTTCCCTATCCTGTATGGCACCTGCCAAGATTTCAGACGCGCTGGCGCTGCCGCCATTGACCAAGACAACCAAAGGAATATCCAGGCCCTCGCCGCTAGTGTAATTCACCTTTTCGGGGGAGGACTTGAATCTTTGGCTTACGACCGTGCCTTTGGGAACGAACAATTCCGCTATAGCAAGGCACTGATCGACATAGCCACCGCCATTATACCTAAGGTCTAGCACAATAGCTTTTGCGCCGCGAGTCTTAAGATCGTTGAGCGCTTCCGACGTCTCTTGAAACGAGTGCTCGTTGAAACTCATGAGCGCGATTAGGCCAACGTCGCCGTCTTCCATGCGGTGCTCAACAGCGGGAATTGAAATGGACTTTCGGGTGACAGACAATTCGAAGGTGTCCTGACCCCTTCGAATGGTAAGACTCACCTGGGTGTCGGCCGGACCCCTTATCAAACTCGCAGCTACATCGCTACTTCGGACGGTTTCGCCGTCCACTCTTAAAATGACGTCGCCTTCTTTTAGGCCGGCCTCCTCTGCGGGCGTTCCTTTCATTGGGCGGGCGATCTTGACCTGGTCCTCCCGGATATCTATGGTTACCCCAATTCCGGAGTACTCACCGGAGGTGCGTATCCGAAACTCCTCCCACTCCTTCTTGCTCATGTATACAGAGTAAGGGTCGTCGACCATTGATACGACACCGCGAGACGCTCCCTCAAGAAGCTCTTCGCGATCGACCGGCTGGTAAAATACGCTATCGAGTAGGTTTATGATCCCATAGATCTTGGCAAGCGGTCCTGTCTTGTAGACTAAGAAGCCAGTCAGGCCACCCGCGAGTAGTGCGGCGACAAGTGAGCACACGACGCATAGTTTCCATACCTTGGATTTCGCCATCACTTCAGACGAAGCTCCCTTCCGGGACACGCGGATTCGAACATAGTCAGATAGACTCTACCTTGTATTCAGTCTAGCACATCCGAATGCGCGCTCCAAAGAAGGGATTAAGGCAACCATGCCAAGGGGTTTTGGGTCTCGCCGTTCACCCTGACCTCGAAGTGCAAATGGGGTCCGTTTGACACCCCGGTGGAGCCAACGAGAGCGACCTTCTCACCTCGGATCACGTGCTGTCCCTTCGTGACCAGAACCTTGTTGGCGTGTCCGTAAAGAGTCGAGACGCCGCCGCCGTGGTCAATGATCACGCAAAGACCGTACCCGCCGTTGGACCCTGCTAGGAGGACCACACCGGATTCGGCCGCCAGAATAGGCGAGTTGCTGTTCGCGGCATAGTCAATGCCGTGGTGGAAGCGATTACCGCCCAGGACGGGGTGAGGACGCCAGCCGTAATACGAGCTAATCCAGCCTCCCGAAGCCGGCCAGACCATAGACAGCTCCCTGGCTTCCAAGGGATTCTCGGCCTGAAGCTTCCGGATCTCTTCTTCAAGGGCCTTGCTCTGAGCCTCCATCTCGTCTAGGAGGTGCTCCAGCTGTTTCTTATCGGTTTGAACTTGGGCCAAATATCTCTCCCTATCCTGGCTTCTGGAAGCAACTTCGTACCTCTTGTCCTCGTAACTCCTCTTCTGACTTTCCATGTCCGCCAAGTTGGCTTCAAGGCCCGCTTTCTTCTCCAAGAGCAGCACTCTGCCGGCATTATACTCTTCGATTAGGGCAGTATCTTGCTCAGCTATTTCCTTAAGGTAGTGGATCCTGGATAGAAAGTCCGAAAGACTCTCGGACTGAAGCAGAACCTCCAAATATGAAATGCTGCCGGCCTTATAGATGCTGGTAAGCCGCGCCTCGAAAGCGGCCTTCTGAGAAGCCAGCTGTTCTTGGATAGTTTCGACTGCAACTGTGGTTTCGGCTATGTCTTTGCTTAGATAGGTCATACGAGTGTTTATGTACGCGAGTTCTTTCTCGGCTAAGGTCATCTGCTTCTCTAGATATTCCAGTTCCTGAAGCACTGACGTCTCCGCCTTCTTCCTAGAACTTATCAGCGCCTTATATTGGTCGATTTCTTTCTGGAGGTCACTTAGCTCTCCGTACTTGTCATCCAAGGCGTCGGCCATGGCCAGGGGTACCGGCAACGCGGCTGATGATAGGAAAATCACAAAGCAAAACGCGGCCAACACAACTCTTTTGATAGTCCTCACTTGCGTTGCCTCCTTAAAGAAATGCCTATACCCTTAAATAACGCCTAATGGAAATGGTAGATCCAAGGACTCCGACCACTACTCCGGTGGATAGCATCACGATCAGCATGTCCTTACCCGTCTCAAGCGTAAGGTTTAGGACGGGAACGAACGGGACCGCCGCCTGCACCGCCGAAGCCACCCACGTATAAAGACCGATGGCAAACGAGGCTCCCAACACTCCTCCGAGAACCCCCAGCACGACACCGGTCAAAATAAACGGCCCCACGATGAACTCATCGGTAGCTCCCACCAACTTCATAATAGCGATCTCGTGCCGCTTAGCATCGATAGTAAGCTTAATTGAGTTTCCGATGACCATTATGGCCACAAGCCCGACAATCACCATGCCGCCTAAAGAGACAGCCTGTGAAATCGCGCCCAGAGACTGGAGCCTCGCTGCGGCCTCATCCTGATACTGTACATCGTCGATGCCTTCAAGCAAGCGTATCTCCTCAACCAACCCGGGGATCAGGGAAATATCGGTCATGGTCACCCTTATGCTGGCGGGAAGAGGGTTGTCCTCACCCAGGCCATCCAATACCGCGCTCTTGTCCTGAAACCACTCTTTCATCTGCTCCAAAGCATCCGCCTTGCTCACGTACGTAACCTCGGCTACACCGGGCATGGCCTGGACTGCTTCGAAGACCGCCGCGCAATCGCTATCGCACAACTCTCGTTGAAGATAAGCCTGGACTTCCATCTGTTGCTGGACCACCTCAAGCGTAAAGCCGAGGTTCAGTCTGACTATAAACGCGACGCCTAAAAGGAACAGTGCCAAGGCGGTAGTCCCGCAGGACAGAAATGAGGACAGCTTGTTCCTCCAGATGCTCTTTCCGGTCTCAGCCAACAAATAGCCGCCCAGCGACATTCTCAACGGTTATATGCTCCTCTCCGGTCATCTCTGACCACCGACCCGTCCCTAATCTCTACTACTCGCTTCCGCATAGAGTCGACAATGTGCCGGGCATGGGTGGCTACTACGATAGTGGTTCCATATACATTAGCGCGTTCCATTAGTTTGAATATCTCTACAGAGGTCTTGGGGTCAAGATTTCCGGTAGGCTCGTCCGCCAAGAGGAGTTCCGGATTTCTTACCAGGGCTCTCGCCATAGCGACCCTTTGCTGCTCCCCGCCGGATAGCTGATTGGGATAAGCACGCTGGCGGTCGCTCAACCCAACTGTGGCAAGCACTTGGGCTACTCTTTTTTGGGTATCCCGTCTCGCGGCACCTGTCACAAATAGGGCAAAAGCGACGTTTTCGGCTACGGTACGATCGTTCAGCAGCTTGAAATCCTGGAACACCACGCCGATTTTCCTGCGAAGGTGAGGAATTTCTCTCCTCCTCATGCCGCTAAGGTCTTTACCGCCCACCAGCACCTGACCCGCTGAAGCGGTTTCTTGGCAGTACAAGAGCTTTATTAACGTCGATTTTCCGGCACCGCTTGGGCCCACGACGAAAACAAACTCACCTTTCTTTATTTCGAGGTTCACTTGGTCTAGAGCCGTCACACCGGCTTCGTAGACCTTTGACACACCCTTCATACGGATCAATGACATCACCTGTCGAATACATGATGGAACAGACTGCATGCTCCACCATATATTCGACAGGCTTGGACTCGATCCTGTTCCCTAACAACCGAATTTCTTCGCAGATTTTGGCTTTTATCAGGTTAAAGACCCGCGACTTGCCTTGCCGCGGCCACCAGATCGCCTGCGGTCAACCCGTAGGCTCGGAGCAACTCCCCTGCCTTTCCCGATTGTCCGAAGACATCCTCAACCCCGACACGAGTTACAGGAATGGGATGCCGAGCTGCCACAGACTCGCAGACGGCGCTTCCGAGACCGCCGATTATACTGTGTTCCTCGGATGTGACTATAGCTCTACTGCTCTTGGCTATGGCTCCGAGCAGTTCCTCATCCAGAGGCTTCACCGACGCGAAGTCCGCTACGAGACACTTCCGTCCTTCCTTCTCTAGGGCCTCCGCTGCTTCCAACGCAGCCTTAACCATCACTCCGCAGGCAACGAAAGCCACATCGTAAAGGGGTTCGCCGGCAGTTCGAACAAGCAATTCTTCCCTGGTAATCTCGGGCGAAAGGATCAAGCCTTTCCCTATCTCAAACCTCGTCCCTTCCGGCAAAACAGTCGGGACCGGCTCCCTGCCCAGCCTGATGTACACCGGACCGTCGTAGGCCGCCGCCACGTTGACCGCCTCTTTAGTCTGGTTTCCATCGCAGGGAACTATAACAGTCATGTCTGGAACTGCGCGCATAATGGCTATATCTTCGAGGGCCTGGTGCGAGCCGCCGTCTGGCCCAACCGTCAACCCTGCGTGGGTAGCGACTATTTTCACGTTCGCTTTCGTGTAGGCAATTGACTGCCTAATCTGGTCATATGCCCTTCCGGTGGCAAAAACGGCAAACGTGGACACAAAGACCGTCTTTCCGGAAAGAGCCAGTCCGGCGGCCATGCCCATCATATTGGCTTCGGCTATTCCGGCGTTAAAGAAGCGTTCCGGGTAGGCTTTGAAGAACTTCTCAGTCTTCGTGGAGCCCGACAGATCGGCATCCAGGACAACCACATTGGGGTTTTCTTTGCCGAGAGCGACTAGCGCCTCTCCGTAAGCGTCTCTTGTAGCGATCATCCCTACTTCGCCTCCCCGAGTTCAGTAAGCGCGCGTTCAAGCTCCTCGCCCTTTGGCGCCTTCCCGTGCCATCCCGCGACGCCCTCCATAAACTTGACGCCTTTCCCTTTGACCGTGTCCGCGACAACACAGACGGGCTTCTGGCCGTCTTTTGGCAGGGACGCAAACAGACTCAGGAGTTCCTCTACGCTGTTACCGTCCACAACCCGGACGTCGAAGCCGAAGGACTCGAATTTCTCCGAAATAGGCTCCGGAGACATAACATCGGTAATCGGGCCGTCTATTTGCAGGCCGTTATGGTCTACGACCGCGACCAAATTTCCTAGCTTGTAGTGGCTTGCAGCCATAGCGGCTTCCCAAACTTGCCCTTCCTGGCATTCGCCGTCGCCTAGGATCGCCCACACCCTAAAATCCTTCCGGTCAAGTCTAGCCGATAGGGCCATCCCAACGGCGATTGAAAGCCCTTGGCCAAGGGAGCCGGTTGAAGCGTCAACCCCGAGTGTCCTGCGGCAATCTGGGTGGCCTTGTAGACAGGACCCCAAATCTCTCAGGGTGGTGAGTATTTCCGTGTCATAAAAGCCCTTCTCAGCCAAGGCCGCGTAAAGAGCCGGGGCGGCATGCCCTTTGGATAGGACCACCCTATCCCGATCTGGCCATTTTGGATTCTTAGGATCGACGTTAAGTACGCCTCCAAAGTAAAGCACCGATAGTATGTCAGTGACTGATAGGGAGCCGCCCGGGTGCCCAGACCCGGCCTTACCGACCATCTCGATGATGTGACGCCTGATGGCCCTCGCCTTATCCTTGACCTGCTGTACGACCTTGGGCCGATCCCTTTCCGGCGCCCCGTTGCTAGAACTTACCAGCGGCATCTTCTTCGTCTCCCTCATGCTTCGTTTTTCGCTGCCGAAAAGCCTGAGCCTCAACTCGCGCCACGAACTCGAGCAAAGCCAAGTCCGCCTTCAGGCGCTTTGGTTCTCTAACCAGCCTGAAGAGCCATTCAAGCCCCGCTTTTTGAAAACTTTCCGGAGCTCTTTGGGTCTTTCCGGACAGGATATCCAGGACTCCCCCAACCCCCAGGGCGACCTTAGCCCCTAGCCGGGCGCGGTTCCTCCATATGAACTTTTCTTGCTTAGGGGAACCCATGCCCACCAATATGATGTCAGATTTCTTATCGGCGATGGCCTCCACCACTTTGTCTTCCTCATCCGCCTGAAAGTATCCGTGATGGGTCCCGCAAAACCTGACTCCCGGCCGCTCTTTCTCCACCGCGGAACGAGCCTTCTCCGGAACTCCGGGTTTCCCTCCCAAGAGGAACACCCTTGGAGACGGACGCATCTCAAGAATGCGATAAACAAGGCTCACCCCATCGACCCGCTCAGGGAGCTTCTTCCCGAGTTTCTGGGCGGCCCAAAGGATACCTACACCGTCTGGGACCATCAGATCCGCGCTCTTCAATATGGACATAAACTCGGGGTCCTTTTGAGCGGCGATTGTCATCAGCGGATTTCCGGTTACCACAAGCCTGGTACGACCGTCGTTTCTCGACAGCATCCAGTCGACAGCTTGCATCGCACCATCGAGCGTTACCGGATAAAACTCGACGCCAAGTATCTCAATCTTAGCCACGCAATCACCGTTCCTGACAAATTGGGAAATGAAAAACCTATTACAGTGTGCCACAATTCTACATCAACAGCTGTGGCTCCTTCGACAAGACGCCCGGTTTTTACAGAAAGGGCTGTTTCTGCTATGATTCGAACCGGAAGGACGGTCTTTTTCCATCATCCGGAAGAGAGGGTGCATCAGAATGCATAGGGTCCTTCTTTCGGGGTACTACGGCTTCGGAAACATCGGCGACGAGGCAATCCTCGCGGCGACAGTCCAAAGTCTCCGAGCTAGGCTACCCGATCTAGGCATTTCAGTGTTGTCTGAATCTCCTAGCGAAACCTCCAGGGACTACGGAGTGGAAGCATTCTACCGCATGTCTTTGCCACAAGTGATCGGCGCCTTTCGAAACGCGGACCTAATCGTATTCGGAGGAGGCAGTCTGCTTCAGGACTCAACATCTTTCCGATCCCTGGCATACTACCTTTCCATTCTGTTCCTCGCCAAGATCATGGGCAAACCCGTA
>DAIRWA010000007.1:20084-21730 GCA_036802545.1 Bacillota bacterium
CTGGAAGATCGGCCCGGCCCTGACGGCGGGGAACACCGTGGTCCTGAAACCCGCAATCATATACGCTAACGGCATAGGACCGCTCAAGTCACACTTCGGTCGGTATCTTACGAAATCCCTGCTGAATACCGTTACGGAGATTTCGGTAAGGGATGATGAATCCTTACGGTTGTTGAGGGAAATCGGGGTCGTAAGGCAGATAAAGGTAACGGCCGACCCGGCTTTTCTTCTAGAGGCCGCTCCTCCGCCCCGCGTGGGACAAATCCTTCAGGAGTCAGGGATAGATTCATCAATGCCTATGGCTTGGCTGGCCCTAAGGCCCGGACGAATGTCAGGCGCCTTTTACGACTCTCTCGCGAAAGCAGTGGCATATCTTCGCCGGGAGAAACTTTTCCCGTGTCTCCTTGTTATGCAAGAACGGGACATGCCGGTGGTACAAGCGCTGAACCAGTCGCTGAAGGATGTCTTCGAACCCGAAGTGCCACGTGTATCGGGACTGACACCCTCGGAAGCCCTTGGCGTCCTGAAACGAGGCGAATTCTGCTTCGGCATGAGGCTCCACACCTTAATTCTCGCGGCCAAAGCCGGAGTGCCTTCAATGGGGGTAGAAATCGACCCGAAGATAGGGGCTTTTTGCAGGGGATTGGACCTTCCCGTGCTCAAAGACCCCGCACATACCCCGAATACTTGTCTGGAACAAGCTATGAAGGCCTTCGTGCCGGACAGACACAAGAGGGCCAAAGATCTTCAGGTACAACTGCCCCGCCTGGTTTCGTTGGCCCAACAGAACGTGGATTTAATCGTCGACACTCTCACTCGATCCGATAGTCGCCGCGCACGAGTACAATAACTCCATTCTCGGCCAGGAGCCCGCGTCCGTCATCTCTGGGAACGATCAGTAAGTGATTGTTAGGTGCCTTAGTACCTTTTCGCAGATCGACACCGTCGGTAACATCGGAAAGACCGCCTGATTGAGAGTCAACCACAGTCGCGCTTCCCGCCCTCACTATCAGTTCTGTGCCTGCCCCGGCGACAATCCGTCGCCCCGCGGGTAGCTCCACCACTTTGAGCGCGAGCTTCTCCTCTACATAAGTCCTGGTGACCAGGGGATCCTGCTCACTGCCCGGCAGAGCCGTCTCCGGCGCAGCCAAACCTATTCCCAAATGTCCTGCCGAGCCTGCCAACAATCCCAAAACCAGCACAAGAGCTCCTACGGTCAAGTATCTGGGCTTCATCCTCAGCTCTCCTTTATCGGTCTTCCGCCGCCGGTTGCGCCCCGCCGGCTTCTTGCTGCAGTTTCGCGTATATGAATTCATCGATGTCGCCATCCATAACCCGATCCACGCTGCCGACCTCAGTCCCGGTTCGATGGTCTTTGACTAAAGTGTAAGGCTGGAAAACGTACGATCTGATCTGGCTTCCCCACGCTATCTCTTTTTGAGGTCCACGCAATGTCTCTATCTCTTTTCTGCGTTCTTCCTCTCTTAGGACAAGAAGTTTCGCCGAGAGAAGCCTCATAGCCACCACCTTGTTGGAGTACTGGGAGCGCTCGTTCTGACACGACACTACGACTCCGGTCGGGAGGTGGATTATTCTTACCGCCGAGTCCACCTTCTGAACGTTCTGGCCCCCGGCCCCCGACGACC
>DAIRWA010000008.1:0-8215 GCA_036802545.1 Bacillota bacterium
TCCGATTGACTCCGGCCAAAGCCGCCACTTCCAGCTCATACTCGATATAGTCACTTCCGGCAATCTTGATACCCACCGGAACCTCATAAGTTCTCTTGAGATTCTTGACCAGGTCGACAATATCGCTGGGGGCATGGACCCCAGGCATTCTCGCCCGCACAGTGGCGTCCTGGTCTTCTTTCAAGTGCCACGCCTCGCGGAGGTGTTCCTCCATGGTGGCAGCTTGTTTGGTTGACTCAACCGCGCCTCCCCAGGCTCCTTGTCCCAACTGGACTTCGATGGCATCCACCCTGCGGAGTTGTTCCGCGGAAGTAAGCCAACCGCCTCGATTATACTGGCCGACCAGGTATTTGGCGGCGTTTCGTTCTTCATCTGTCACGGCCGATTCCCCTGTGTTTGTAGAGGTCCCTGCCATAGCCGCTCCTTTGGCCAGTGCCATCTTCATCTGCAGACTCAAAGAACCACCGTAGGACATCGCCGTGATCATAACGGGGATTTCCAGCGTTAGGGGCTTCTTGGCGTCCGGGCCCACAACGGTGGTCGTGCTTATCTGGGAAGTCGATGGAGTCGGCAGTTGAAAGAGCTGCTTCGGGCTAAGAAGCACCTGGCTCCACGGCGAAAGAACCACGGGGCTGCCCAATGGGCGTCCTATCTCTTTGCCGGTTTGGGCCCGCATGCCGGCTTCCACAATCGCGGCCAAGCCGAGCTTTTGGGCAGCGGTCAACAGGACTAAGGGGTTCTGAGCGTAGTCGTTGGTCATGAGCGCGTTTATGGATTCGTCCGCAAGCGGGTCGGCTATCTTTTTTACCAGCCAGTTAATCACAAAGACACCTCCACCCCATTACTGTGCCCGAGAACCCTCTCGCATACAGATTGGGAACCTTGGCTCTTCCTGTCCAGTCAGAGAGATCGGTCAGAGGAATTGGTCGCTGGCGTCGCGTCGCTCTTACTCACAGCATTGTAGTACTAGGGAGGCCTGATCTATTGTCCCCACGCCTGTTAGCCGCCAACTGCTCGTATGAACTTGTGTCGCTTATGAAGTCCGAGCCGGCAATTGTGGACGCGGTGAAGGTGTCCGAGTTCAACAAACCTGAGTATATGACGCTCTACCGGGAGCTTCGGCAGAAGAAGCCCCTGGTTCTGCACGGCCTCGGCCACAACACCGATCTCGGCACCGGCCGTTTCGACAAGTCACTAGACCGCCAAGCTCTTGAGCTTGCGGTTTCCGTCGCCTCACCGTCCTACATATCGGTCCACCTCCTCCATTGGATTGGCCTAGAGTCCGTGTTGGTAAGTCCAATAAAGCTACTGGAACGGCTCGCTCGTGATGTGGAGTTGATAAGAGAAATCACCGGTCTGCCCGTGGTTTTTGAGAACTCTACGCTGGAGACCGGCCGCCCGGGAGTGGATCTCAACGCCCCGTTTGCCTCCGACGCCGGATTCATTGGCGAAGCCCTCGCGGCAACCGGTACCCAGTTGTTGCTGGACCTCGCCCACGCCCAAATCACCGCGTGGCATCTGGGGGAACCGGCGGCTTCTTACGTTAGGCGCCTCCCGCTCCATCTCACTAGGGAGATCCATATGTCCGGGCCGGCTTTGGTCAACGGCGAGTTGCGGGGTAGACACGTCGAGGTCCAGGATGACGGGTTCATTTTGCTTAGAGAAATCCTGCCGGCCACACCGGCTGAAGTGGTCTCACTAGAATACGGTGGTCTCGGTCCCCTATTCGAAGGTCGGTCTCCGGCTGCCGTCCTCAGAAGACAACTGCTAAGGCTGAGGAATATCTTGGCGGAGACTGAATGAAGCAGACCAGAGATGGCTGATGCTAGTCGGCACCTAGCCCCGTGGCGGTAGCAAGTTTACATAAGGGCGCATATGATAGCGCACCAACCTTTAAGATGGAGGTGCGCCCCTATGTCACAAGACCCTGACGCCCTGCAGTTCCGTCGCCGCCGCTTCCCCACTTTCCCGTTCATCTTCCGAATTTCGCCTATCGGCTTCTTCATAGGGCTGTTCCCCAGACGTTTCTTTTTCTTCGACGCAGGAGGAATGCAGGAGAATGACGATATGCCCCTTATTCGGAGAGTCTCGGAACAAGACTACAACCTAATGATGCGGCTGGGAATACCCGAAGTGGACGTCGCGATGGACTGGAGTCAGTAGCGAGACTTCTAATGGAGCCAGCGAAGGGGATCGAACCCATAACCTGCTGATTACAAATCAGCTGCTCTACCATTGAGCTACGCTGGCTCGCAAGTCTCTTGGAGACATCCATGATCGTAACTTCTGGGGCGCTACGTGTCAACATCCCTAGGGCTCAGTGTCGTCTCCAAAGAACAGTAAACCACCATCTGCTCCTCAGCGAGCAATAAACCATCTGGGTTCACTGTAACCGGTAGGTTCATAAAAGCCGAGACCATCCGCTACCGTCCTAATACGGCATCTCGTGAGGCATACGCGATCCATTCTTGGAATCCAAGTACCGCTCCAGTTTCCTCTTTACCCGTTGAAGGGCGTTATCAATGGACTTCACGTGTCTTTGCAGGTCCTCGGCAATCTCCAAGTAGGATTTGCCATCTAGGTATGAGTTCAGAACCTGCCACTCCAAGTCGCTCAGGATTTCGGTAATCTTGGTCTCCATAGATCCAATTTCCTCGGTGTTGATAAGGAGTTCTTCGGGATCGAGCACCTGCGTACCGGGCATGATGTCCAAAAGCGTCCTGTCTGAGTCCTCATCGTAAATCGGTCTATTCAGAGAAACATAAGAGTTTAGCGGAATGTGCTTTTGTCTAGTAGCCGTCTTGATCGCAGTAATAATCTGCCTGGTAATGCACAATTCCGCAAAGGCCTTGAACGAAGCGAGCTTGTCGCAACGGAAATCTCTGATAGCTTTATAAAGCCCGATCATGCCTTCTTGTATGATATCTTCTCGATCCGCCCCGATTAGGAAATATGACCTAGCCTTTGCTCTGACAAAACTGCGGTACTTGTTTATCAAGTACTCTTGGGCCAACACCGATCCTGCTCGCGCGATGTCAACAACTTCTTCATCCTGCATCATCTCAAAGGCCGAGTACATGTCCCGCTGTGGGCTAATAGCCAAAAAGCACCCCTCCCCCGGATACCTGGGCCTTCTAACTTGCCTTGAAGCCCACCACACTGCGCAAATGGACAAGTTCATGTTCTATTATACTTTTGTAAACTCCGGCACACAAGTCACGGAGAAACCGCTACACGACGGTATTCGACTTTTCCCTTTGCCTAAACGCCTCAAAAACCGCCATGCCACAGGCGACACTTGCGTTCAGGCTGCCGATTTGTCCCGCCATGGGTATGCTGAGCAGGAAATCGCACTTCTCCCTCACAAGATGGGACAACCCTTTCCCTTCACTGCCTACGATGAGGGCGACCCCTCCCGTTAGATCGGTGTCCCACAGAGCGTCCTTCCCTACCGCGTCGAGTCCGTAAACCCAGAGACCGTTCTCCTTCGCCCATTGGGCAAAGTAGTGGATATTGGGCACTTGACAAATGGGCTGTCTGAATATCGCTCCTGCCGATGCTTTCGCTGCACCTTCCCTGATTGCCGCGCTCCTTCTGCGCGGAATCACCACCGCGTCGACTCCCATGGCGTAAGCGGTCCTGGTTATCGCTCCCAGGTTGTGTGGGTCCAAAATGCCATCCAAAGCCAAGAATAGCGGCCGGCGTTCTGAAGGTATGTCCGCGAGGACATCATCTAATCCTACGAAGGACACCTCCTTGACGACAGCCGAAACACCCTGAGTAGAACGGGGAAATCTACGGTCAAACGCCGGCGGCTCCAACGCGGTCACCGGGACCCCCGCGCCTTCTGCCATTTCTACAAGGGACTTCACCAGCCGATCTTGGGCTTCTCCCCTGGTGATGATTCCCCGCACTGGCCATCCGCCTGAAAGGGCCTCATGAACGGGCTGCTTGCCGTAGATCTCTATGTAATCTACCTGTTTCCCGTAATTTGAAGGCTTCCTGAAATTCAGAGATTCCCTGTTCTTCGGCTGCCTTTTCCGACCCCGGTCCGAAGACTTCTTGCGTTTATCCACTGACTTGGATCACCTGCTTTGTGTGTGGCCTCAAGCCTGGCCGAAGTACTCGTCCCCCATCTCGGCGCCTCATCGGCTCTTTTTGTAGCTCTCTTGGAGCATTTCGAGAGTAGGCGCCCTACCACACGACATTTTCCCCTCAGGGCAGTACCCTAAGTCTACGCAGGAAGCTCCCGCACGATAGAAGATATTTGGCGCTATCCTTCGGTATTCATCAAGTAGTTCCGTAAACATTTCACGTATTTCCCATTGGGCCCTCTGGCAACATCTGAGATTGAACATGTGCCTTAGTTGCCTAGCGTTTGTGGTGATGACAAAACGGGTCTCAGTGGCGTTCGATAGCGCAAATCTAACGTCTTCGGCGGGTAGTCCTAACGACAACCCTTCTCTCTGCATATCCATGATCTCCGCCTGAAGCCGTTTAAAACGCGCCTCGAACTCAGGCTCGGAAGCAAAGCTGGGAGGTGTAATATACCTGAAATTGTCCTCCTTAACGTACCGCTGGGACTGCTGCAATTGGGATACGTCCGGTGACGCCTGCACCGGTTCGTTGTAATAGACCACGCCGTGATCCTTCAGCACCTTCATGAGACGGTGCCTGTCGTTTTGCTGGCTGGATACCCTGGAATAGCCTTCAACGGCAAAAGTCGTGTACCAATGTTCAAGGGGACCCCAATGCCCTGACTTCATGAGATTCCGGATGAACTCGCCGGTCTTTTCGTCCGAGGGCTTGTCCCCGGTCAACAGGGACAGAAGCTGGTCGATCCCCATTGGCGAATAGCATAATCGCGACAACAGGATGAGCCTTTCGGTGTTGATGTCTGTCCCCATATAGGGATAGTACAGAACTTTTGTCCTTAATCCAGTCTGCTCAGGGACTCGGTCATCATTGGTTTGACTGCCGTTCAGGCGGCTATCGCTCACGCCCATCACTCCCTCTTTAACATCGTCGCGACTGCAAAGGCCGCAATTCCTTCCTCCCGCCCGATGGCGCCTAGCCTTTCCGCGGTCGTGGCTTTGATAGAGATCTGCTTAGGCTGTATGACCAAGGCAGAACCAATGGCAGCCTTAATGGCTCCGTAAAACGGCGCTATCTTCGGCGTCTCGGCAATCACCGTCGCGTCGATGTGAACTATCGTGGCCTCCGTCATGAGACGCTTCCACATGTCCCGCATAAGCCCTATGCTGCTCGCCCCTTCATATTGAGGGTCATCAGGAGGAAACCATACCCCGATATCGCCTTTCCCCAAGGCGCCCAAAACCGCGTCCATCACCGCATGACACAGGACGTCTCCGTCAGAATGACCGAGAGGCCCTCTGTCTGATGGGATCAGGACGCCTCCCAGAACGCACTTTCTACCCACCGCTAGCGGATGGATGTCGAAGCCCAGCCCAGAGACTACTTCCGGAGCCTCCGAATTACGACTCGGAGGAGTCTCCTTAGGCTCGATTCGCGCTTCGGATACCCGAGAGGCTTGGCTCTCACAACGGGTCAATCCCCGGGAACCTCGGATTCCCGACCTGCGAGAAAAACGGCGTCTCACATACGGTCTTCGAGAATCGGCCGGAACCAGCCTTTTGATTGCGATGTCGAAATCTCCGGAATAAGTAATCTTCAGATTGCCGCGCTCCCCGGGAACAACTGCGACCGGGTGGCCCAACGCCTCGACAAGCTGACTATCGTCGGTGCCGCTTAGCCCCGAATTTCTCGCGGCGTGATGTGCTCGTCTCAAGAGATCGGCTTCAAACACTTGCGGAGTCTGAACGCCCACCAGGACATCACGGTTCAAAGTCGAGTCGACCCATGCGGCCGCCGGTGCCGGTGCCCCGGAAGGGCCAACCTGGAAGGTCGATCCCCTCACAACTTTCACAGTATCTGTGGGTTTCAAAGCACAAATGGCCGCGCCGCCATCCTTCGCCGCCATCCAGACCCGGCTGAGCAGATCAGCCGAAAAGCACGGCCGGGCAGCGTCGTGAACGCCTATCCATTTGACGTCTTGAGGGATCGCAGCCAAGGCGTTGTAAACTGATTCCTGTCTGGTGTTTCCTCCCGGCGTCAAGAGGACCGGCCTGTCCGGTCTCGACAAACGACGAAGACCGGAGCTTCCAAGCTCGCATTGCGGGTCGCGCAATTCTTCCGGAGGAACGGCCACTACGATGCCCGAAACATCGCTGAACTGGAGCAGCCGGAAGACGGTCCATTCCAAGACCGTCTTATCTCCCAACAGCTGGTGCTGCTTGGGAACGTCAACCCCCGCGCGAATTCCACGCCCCGCAGCCGGTACGATGACCCAAAAGGGCTCACTCAACACCGGCAGCCCTATCCAAATACTTGGGTTTCGCGAATACCATTCTTCCTTGGGCCGTGCTGTGGACGTTTGTCACAACTACGACGATGTCCTCCCCAAGGTGCTTATTAGCATTCTCAATGACTACCATTGTGCCGTCGTCCAAGTAGCCGACGCCCTGCCCGGGCTGCTTGCCCTCTCTATGCACTTCAACAGCCATTTCCTCACCCGGAGCGACCATAAGCTTGAGGGCGTTGGCCAGCTGGTTAACGTTAAGCACTCCGACGTCCTGAAGTTCAGCTATTTTCGCCAGGTTGTAGTCGGTGGTAACAATGGCGGCCCCCGTCGCCTTGCCCATTTTCAGCAAGAGAGCATCGACGTCTTGGTCTGATCCTGTAGGCCACTCCCACGTGTAAACTTCTATTGGGACATCCTTCTGCAACACGTTCAAGGTTTCAAGCCCTCGCCGCCCTTTGTTGCGCTTTAGACTATCCGCGGAGTCGGCTATCCTACGAAGCTCGTCCAGCACAAAGTGGGGAATGATTATGGGACCTTCAACAAAACCCGATCTGCAGATATCTACGATGCGCCCGTCAATAATGGTGCTGGTATCTAAGAGTTTCGGAGCCGCTTGAGCCGAAGGCAGTTCGCCTTTTCTGTCGACCTGCTTAGAGGACCTGCCGCTCCTGCCGACAGCTTGCCGCAACCTACTCGGGCTCAGCGCCATCAAGTCATCTTTCTTGCTTCGGGCGACCACCATACCGATGTAACCGAGCAAGACCAAAGCTATGGATGGTAAGACGCTCCCCACACCCGGAATTCGAGCTAGAGACGGGGCTAACAAATTAGCAATTATTAGGCCGACAACAAGACCCCCGGCTCCAACCGTAATATCCTGCAAAGAAAGCCTCACTACGCGTTGCTCGATCCACGCGATTCCAGAGCTTACCCAACGGCCAAGGATTGGGCCTATGAAGAACATTACAACCGCGAAGATAGCCGATGAAAAGACGATGACGCCGGCTGATTCCCAGATGCCCAACTCGCTCTTTAGCAGAGTGCCGATTGGTTTCACTAAGTAGAACCCAAGAGACCCACCGATCAGTGCGCCAAAAACCGCAAAATACCGTCGAGCCTTCTCCACTCCAACACCTCCTCTTATTAACCTAAGGACAATCTATATTATATGCCATACCCATGGAACCGCCAATGAGACTGAGACGGGCTGTCTAGTTTTCCCAGGCAAGCCAAGTAACGCTTGTTCAAATACCGGTTTTGGAGGCTCGCGCGGCTTGACCCGCTCCCCCAGTTTATGGTACAATACCAGGTGCAAGGTGTAATGGGAGGTATGAGGATGTTTAATGTTGGAGACAGAGTTGTCTATCCCATGCACGGCGCTGGAACGATTGAGGGGGTCGAAGAGAAGGAGATCCTCGGAAAAACTCATCGCTACTACGTACTACGCCTGCCTATTGGCGACATGAAGGTCATGATTCCCGTAGACAACACCGAGGGCATAGGCTTGAGAGATGTCATATCTCCGTCAGACGTTGACAAAGTTATGGGCGTCTTGCGAGAAGAATGCACGGCCATGTCTACGAATTGGAACAGACGTTATCGCCATAACCTTGAGAAGATCAAGACTGGCGACATCTATGAAGTGGCAGGTGTCGTCAGAAACTTGGCTTCTCGGGAAAGAGAGAAGGGCCTGTCTACGGGTGAGCGAAAAATGCTTGACAGCGCCAAGGAAATACTCATTTCCGAACTCATTCTCGCAAGAGACTGGGACCGCGAGGAAGCGCTTAATGTACTAGAAACAACCCTTTGCGACGACGCATAACCGCATTTAGT
>DAIRWA010000008.1:8242-20890 GCA_036802545.1 Bacillota bacterium
CGCTACAGTAGAATTACGGATGTGCAGTTACGGTGGGCGTGTGGCTCAGTGGGAGAGCATTCGGTTCGCATCCGAAAGGCCGCGGGTTCGAATCCCGCCACGTCCACCAGAGTATCTCCAACCGACCTTCTGCGAGGTGAAGACGACAGTGAAGGATCTCCTCTGCGATGGGTTTCAAGAAACCGTTGACCAGTGCCTCATGAGGCATAGAAGCGTTCTAGATATTATGAGCAAACTGACAGAGTCCGCCAGTAGGGTAAATAGGGCAGTGTCAAAAGCGGTAACCGCCTGCGGGTGCATTCAGGTCGAAGCGGACCGGCAAAAGATACCGCCAGAGGTAGAGTCGCTTGAACTGATGAAAACCCACATGAGTACTCATTTAAAAGGGAGCTTGTGCGACAACTGTGCTGAGGTTCTAGAAGATGAGATCGGCAGAACTCTGTTTTACTTGGCGGCCCTCTGTAACCTCTCAGACTTGAGACTTCATGATGTCCTGGTCAAAGAGCGGGAAAGGATAGACTGTCTCGGCAGGTATAATTTTACGTAATCCTTATCGTGATTTGGGACTTGGTTTATCCAGGGCGTCTCGTACCGCTTCAGTAACGGACGAGGCGCCTATGATTTTTGCGGAACCCCGATACTTCTTCACAAAAGCCGATGGAACAAGCACTTCGGTAAAACCTATTCTGGCAGCCTCCTTGACCCGGTCGTCCATTCGCGAAACCATCCTTATCTCACCTGACAATCCGATCTCCCCGAAACACGCCAGTCCGGGTTTTACTGGAATATCGTGATAGCTGGACATAGTGGCGATCGCGCAAGCTAAGTCGATGCCCGGTTCGTCCACGCTTATGCCGCCCGCGATTTTCAAGAAGGCGTCTCGGGAATCGAGGCCCCCTGCCATTTTCTTGGCCAGCACCGCCAGGATCAAGCACGCTCTCTGGTGGTCAATCTCGCTGGTTACGCGCCTCGGAGAACCGTATACACTGGCGGCCACCAGCGCTTGGACCTCAAGGCAGATCGCCTGATTTCCCTTGAGCGTCGCCGCCACGCACGAACCGATGTTGCCCTCAGTCCTTTCGGATAGAAAAATACTCGACGGGTTGGGTACCTCCACGATACCCCTGTCCTCCATCTGGAAAACGGCCACTTCGTTAGTAGCGCCGAAGCGATTCTTCTGAGCTCTCACTATCCGGTAGAGATGGTTGACGTCTCCTTCGAAGTAGAGCACGGTGTCCACAAGATGCTCCAAGAGCCTGGGGCCCGCTATTCCCCCCGCCTTCACCGTATGCCCGACCATAACCACAGTAACACCCTCAGCTTTGGCGTACTGCTGCAGTTTGGTGGCGCACGTCCTAACCTGCGTTGGACCTCCGGGAAGCGAGGCTACCGACACATCTTCGCAGGTCTGGATGGAATCAACGATGAGCAGGCATGGTCGAATCTCCTGGCATAAGCCCAAGATAGCGTCAACATCCTGCTCGGCGACAAAAAGGAGTTCGGACGATTTCACCCCGAGCCTATCAGCCCGTATCTTTACCTGTCCTTGAGACTCTTCTCCGGACGTGTACAAGACCCGGCCATTCGTTCGCGATACCTGGTCGGCTACTGAAAGGAGCAAGGTGGATTTACCGATTCCCGGCTCGCCACCCATAAGAATCACGGAGCCCGGCACAAATCCCCCGCCCAATACCCGGTCGAGTTCGGCCACGCCGCTCTCAAATCTGGTCACATCTCTTACAGGCACTTCCGATAGGACGACGGGTTTGGCTCTGGCGGTCTTAACGGTAGCCGACAAATCCCGCTCAAACTCTTCTTGGAGACTGTTCCATTCGGAGCATTGGGGGCATTTCCCGTACCACTTGGTCGATTGGAACCCGCACGACCCACAGACGAACTTAGATGAAGAACGCGGCATAGAATCCATCCCTTCTCAGAAGGTACGATTCTACGCCGCGCGTCCTACTTCCTTTGGTTGCCTCGACAGCCAGTCAGTCAGTGGCCGGATTCTAAGTTAGAGCTTATCAACCGAAGCATCCGCTTCTTCGCTATTTTCTGGGTCATCGGGAGCCGTCTTACCGGTTGTCGTAAACGTAAGTCCTTCGTCACCTCCATCGATTGCCACTGTGTCCCCAGGCAATATCTCAGCTCTGAGAACCATGTCAGACAGAGGATCCTCAATCAACCGCTGGATCGCGCGCCTGAGAGGCCTTGCCCCGTAGGCCGCGTCCGTGCCTTCGCTTACCAACCGCTCCTTGGCTTTGTCCGTGACAGACACGGTGATGTCCGAGGATTCCCGCAGCCGGCTTTCTACGGCTTTTAGCTGAATGTCCACGATGGACTTCAGGTGTTTCGGCGTAAGAGCGTGGAAAACGATGATCTCGTCTACCCTGTTGATGAACTCAGGTCGGAACGTGGCCTTGACTGCGTCCATCACTCTGTCTTTCATCTCGATGTGAGCCTTTTCGGAATCGCGTTGGGCGGTGAAACCAAGCAATGCCTTTCCGTGTATGGCCTCGGCACCCGCGTTAGACGTCATAATCAGCACGGTATTTCGGAAATCAACCGTCCGCCCTCTGGCTTCAGTCAGTCGGCCATCCTCAAGCACCTGAAGCAGCACGTTGAAAACGTCCGGATGGGCCTTTTCGACCTCGTCTAGAAGAACCACCGAATACGGTTTCCTCCTTACCGCCTCGGTAAGCTGCCCGCCTTCGTCGTACCCAACATATCCGGGAGGGGCGCCGACAAGCCTGGATACAGTGTGACGCTCCTGGTATTCGGACATATCCAGCCTGATCATGGCGTCCTCATCGTTGAAGAGCGCTTCGGCCAAAGTGCGCGCCAACTCTGTCTTGCCAACACCGGTGGGTCCGAGGAAGATGAACGAGCCGATAGGCCGTTTCGGATCCCTAAGCCCTGCTCGAGAACGCCTTATGGCTCTGGCGACAGCCTCAACCGCTTCGTCCTGGCCCACCACTCGCTTGTGTAGTTCCTCCTCAAGGCTAAGGAGCCTTTCACCTTCGGTAGTCGTCAACCGGTTCACGGGAACCCCGGTCCAGTCGGCGACAACGGTGGCGATATCCTCGGCGGTGACCGTGGACTTGTCGGGCACATCCACGTCCTTCCAGGTCTGCTTCCTCTCCGCCAACTGCTTCTTCAGTTCCTGTTCCTTGTCCCGAAATTCAGCGGCCTTCTCAAACTGCTGTGAAGCGACGGCCGCGTCCTTCTGCTTGGCCAGTTCTTCGATTTCTGACTCAAGGTTCCTAAGGTCGTTGGGGGCTTCAAAAGCCTTCATCCTAACCTTCGAGCCCGCCTCATCTATGAGATCGATGGCCTTATCGGGCAGAAATCTGTCGGTCACATACCTGTCCGAAAGCTGCGCGGCGCTTTCCAGTGCCTCGTCGGTGTACCGTATCTGGTGATGGGTCTCATAGCGGTCCCGAAGGCCTTGTAGGATCGCGATGGATTCCAGAACGGTAGGCTCATCCACTGTTACAGGCTGGAAACGACGCTCTAGAGCTGCGTCCTTCTCCACGTACTTGCGGTACTCATCAATTGTTGTCGCTCCGATGCACTGAAGCTCGCCTCGGGCCAACATGGGCTTGAGAATGCTGGAGGCGTCTATGGCGCCTTCGGCACCGCCCGCGCCTATAATGTTGTGCATCTCGTCTATGAACAAGATGACGTCTCCGGCTTTGCGGATTTCATCCAGCACTTTCTTTAGGCGCTCTTCAAACTCTCCACGGTATTTGGTGCCAGCCACCAACGCAGCCAAGTCCAAGGTAACCACTCTGCGGTCCTTCAGCATCTCAGGAACCTTCGAGTCGACGATAGCCTGAGCCAGACCCTCGGCAACAGCAGTCTTGCCAACTCCCGGCTCACCTATCAGAACCGGATTGTTCTTGGTTCTCCTCGATAGAATCTGGATGACCCTCTCGATCTCCTTGCCGCGCCCTATAACAGGGTCAAGTTTTCCCTGGCGGGCCAGCTCATTGAGATCCCGTCCGTAGGTATCAAGCGTCGGTGTGCGCTTGGAACCGCCTCTTCTCCCGGATGATTGAGAACTGCCGGCTCCTAATTTCTGGGCTCCTCCCATGGAACCTCCGACACGCTTGACCACTTCCTCGCGGCCTCGCTCCAATTCGCCGCCAAGCTTCCGCAGAGTCTCCCCTCCCAGCCCTTCTTCTTCTCTGAGAAGGCCCAAGAGAAAGTGCTCCGTACCTATCCACGAGTGTCCCATGCTAGTGGCTTCATCGGCTGCGTACTGAATCACTTTTTTTGCATAAGGTGTCGCGGCCTGCACTACGGACGAGGCGGGCTTGCTCTCCGCCGCCCTGTTTACCTCGTCATAGGCGTCTTTGGCACTTATTCCCAATGTCTTCATAACCTGAACCGCTAAACTCTCAGGCTGCCTTAGTAGGCCCAACAGGATGTGTTCTGTATCCATAGCGTCGGCGCCGCGAGTCCTCGCTTCCTCTTGCGCCCAAGTAAGAACGCTCATTGCGCGTTCGGTGTATCTAGGTCTTCCGTTCATAAGACTAACCTCCTTTTCGGTTCCTCTCTAGTTAACAAAGAGACTCCCGTTCTCATACTCCTATCCTCGAAGGTGACTTCGGATAAGTTCAGCCCGTTTGATGTCACGTTCTTCGGGGGCCAATTCTTTGCCAACGGTCCTTTGGACGAAACAGGGCTGAGACAGAACCAGTATCTCGTTGATGCCTCGAACGTCTATGCTTGGCATCATGCCCAGTTCGACTCCGAGCCTAACGTCTGACCAAAGCCGCACGGCTTCGGTAGAAGACATGCTGCGGGCGTTAGAAAGTATTCCCCAGGCTCGGAAGATGCGGTCTTCGATCTGTGATTTGCGAGCTTTCAACAAGTTCTCACGGAACCGCTTTTCTTCAGCCACAACTTGCTTGGCTACCAGAGAAAGATTCTCTATGATCTCCTTCTCTGTCTGCCCCAAAGTGATCTGGTTGGATATCTGAAAAACGTTGCCTTTTCCTTCTGACCCTTCGCCGTAAAGGCCCCTGATGACGAGCCCAAGTTTGTTAACGGCCGCCAAAACCCTGGATACCTCATCACCGATGGCCAAGGCCGGAAGATGCACCATCACCGAGGCTCGGAGACCTGTACCAGCGTTTGTGGGACACGCCGTGAGAAAACCGACAGTGTCGTCGTACGCGAAGTCCAATCCTTCGTCTAGCAGATCGTCTGTACCACTGGCGGTAATCCACGCCTCATCCAACTCGAGCCCTGAGAAGAGGCATTGAATCCTTAGGTGGTCCTCTTCGTTCACCATTACAGATACGCGTTCGTCCTCACGAGTAGCTAAGCCCTTGCCCGGGCCGGCCTCCGCATGTTGTGGACTCATCAGATGCTTTTCCACTAAGACCTGGCGGTCAAGCGCGCTTACCTGAGATAAATCGATGGTGGTAAGCTCACCCCAGGTGCCCTTCTTGTTCACTGATTCAACGGTTCCGGAAACCCTATCCAAGACCTCTTTGGCGGACCTATCCTCCAAGAGATGAGGAAACGGAATGTCCCGAAGATTCCTAGCAAGCCTCACCCTTGAAGAGACTACAACGTCAGCGAGGCTGCCGCTGCCGTCCATCCAAGGAGAAGATGAGCTCTTGACTATGTTCTCTATAGCGTTCTTTCGCTTATCCTTCACGACTTCTCACCTCTCGGCGCCTTCTCAAGTTCCCTGATCCTGTCTCTAATCTCAGCGGCCTTCTCGTAGGCTTCCTTGGCAATAGCCGTGGCCAAATCAGATTTTAGCGTCGCCAGTTCCCTTCGGACCAAGGCCGCGCCCCCGGAGTGAGCGGACGCCTTTCCTACATGCTTTTCTGAACCGTGAATCCTTCTAAGGAGAGGATTCAGTCTATCCTCAAATGTCTCGTAGCAATCGGAGCAGCCCAATCGACCGGCGCGAGCGAAATCCCTATAGCTCATGCCGCAAACCGCGCATCTCGTTTCCGCTCCCGATGACTCTACTGCGGGCATCTTGGCCACCTGCGAACCCAAGAGCGCCGACAACAGGTTGTTTATTGAGAAGCTCGGCTGGAGAAAGATGTTCAGAAATCCCTTCTTCTGAGCGCACTCTTGACACAGATTCATGACAACCTGTCTGCCATCCTGAACCGTCTTGACATGGACTATGGCCTGCCTATTGCCACACTCCTCGCACATCATGACTCCTCACTCTCCCCTTCATCGTCGGGCCGCTTAAAGAAATAGGCGTTAAGCATGGCCTTCAATACACTCGCCCTAACCATGTCTCTTGTGGGTAAGCCAATAAG
Organism: Bacillota bacterium; assembly: GCA_036802545.1. Taxonomy (GTDB): domain Bacteria; phylum Bacillota; class Sulfobacillia; order Fermentithermobacillales; family Fermentithermobacillaceae; genus DULO01. The sequence goes on from DAIRWA010000008.1 coordinate 14,545, forward strand.
CAGGGCGTTCCTTGACAAGGCCGCCTTCATCACGTAGTAAGTCCTAGCATCTACATACCCTTCTTCATGAAGTCTATCTAGGTAGTCCCAGGCCTCCTGCTGGCTCACGTACCTCCCAATACTTTCCATCAGCGAGCCGATATCTTCTTCCTCCAAATTGACGCGCATCAGGCGGATGTACCCACCGCCGCCTCGCCTTGATTCAATTATGAATCCCTTCTCCGGCGAAAAACGCGAAGAAATCACGTAAGATATCTGGGACGGCGCGCAGCGGAAGGTCTCTGCCACCATAGCCCGCTGAATCTCGGCTACACCTTCTCCTTCAGAGATCAAGGAGTTGATGTAATCCTCAATCATATCTGCCAGACTCGGCAACTCCTATCGCCTCATTTCTAACTTTGTCTTTCCTTGACCTTTGCTTATATATTATCCCATTCTGGCGGAATTTCAATACCCTAAGAGAACTTCCGAGGTTAAGTCAACGAGGCCCAAACACTTGGCATATGCGAAACTTCAGATACTCGGTCTCGGGAACTCCCGCCCATACCGGATGGTCAGGGCGTTGTCCGCGTCGTTCGACTATGCGAACGGTTTTCTTAGAGTCCGCGGCCGCGCCTTCAAGCATCTGGTCAAACTCTTCTTTGGTCACATGCTGAGAGCAGGACGAGGTGCAGACAAACCCGCCCTCCTTTACTATTTTCATCGCCCTAAGGTTTATCTCTTTATAACCGGTCAGAGCCCTGCCAAGCATCTTTCGAGATCGGGCGAAGGCGGGCGGATCAAGCATCACGACATCGAAGCGAACACCATTGGTTTCGAACTCTCTCAAGACATCAAAGACGTTGGCATTTCGGAGTGTCATCTTGCCGGTAAAACCGTTCTTTGCAGCTCCTGCTCTGGCAAGGTCTAGGGCGGCGTCTGATACGTCCACGCAAACTACTCTGTCGGCTCCCGCCAAAGCGGCCGACAACCCGAAGCCACCGGAGTACGAAAAAGCGTCCAAGACCGTCTTCCCCGGGCAAAAGGCCCTGATGGCGAGCCTGTTATCAGTTTGGTCCAGAAAGTATCCCGTCTTCTGGCCCTTTTGGGTATCTACTACTATGGTCACACCGTTTTCATCCATTTCGACCAGCGGATCGAAGGGCCTGCCGATGAACCTCGCTTGCTGGGTGAGCCCTTCGAGTTCCCTGACCGGAGCGTCATTACGCTCGTAGATCCCCTTGGGTTCGACGAAATCGCGAAGAGCGTCAAGGACGGTTTCTTTCCATTTATCGATCCCAAGGGTAAGCGTTTGAAAGACAAGATAGCCCCCAAACAGGTCGACGATCAACCCGGGTAAGAAGTCTCCCTCAGAGAAGACTAGCCTGTATCCCTTTGGGCTGCGACCTAAGGGGCCAGGCTCTCCGTAGATGGCTTCGCGATAATGAACCGCTTGCCGAACCCGCTCTCTGATGAACGCCTCGTCGATCTGCTCTTCTTCTCGGGTCAACATGCGTACCGTTATAGCTGACTGAGGGTTAATGTATCCCTGGCCGACGAACTTGTCCCGCCGGTCCCGTACCTCCACGATATCTCCGGGCTCAGCGTGCCCATCCACCGATAGAATCTCGTTGGAAAAGATCCACGGATGTCCAAATAAGACTCTGTGTCTATTGTTAGGCGTCAGGCGAACTATAGCCCTCTTAGCCATGTCGGCCATGTTAATGCCCCAAGAGGTAGCGCTCCGCGGACCATGCCGCGTTGGCCCCGTCCCCCACGGCCGTCGCCACTTGACGTAGGGATTTATCACGCACATCGCCGGCTACCATGAGCCCGGGAGTCTTGGTTGTCATGTCTTCGTTGGTCTTCACGAAGCCGCCAGAAGATAGGTCCACCAGCTCCTGTAAGGGCTTAGCGTTAGGTTCTGAACCCACGTAGAGGAACAAGCCGGCCACCGGCACTTCCTGCGTTGTTTCGGACCTACGATCCAGTACGACAAGGGACTCGATCCTGTCGTCGCCTCTTATCTCCTCGACTGTTGAAGATAACAGGAATTTGACCTTTGGATTTTCCTTCACCCTGTTGACCGAGGCCAATGACGCCCGGAATTGATCGCGACGGTGGATCAAGACCACTTCGGAAGCGAATCTGGCAAGAAAATCGGCCTCGGTGAGGGCCGAATCTCCTCCGCCGACCACGGCCACTTTCTTTCCTCTAAACAGCGGACCATCACAGGTAGCGCAGAAACTGATTCCTTTCCCAGTCAAGCGGTCCTCACCCGGCACGTTCAGCCGCCTGGGAGTAGTGCCCGTAGCGTAAATTACCACCTTCGCTAGGTGCTCCTCGTCAGTCGACTTTACCCGAAAGACGTCGCTTAATCGGGTGACCGACAGGACATCATCGTAAGTTATCTCTGCGCCAAATTCCTTGGCTTGCTTAGTCATGCGGTCCATCAATTCTTGGCCGGATACTCCCGACGGAAAACCCGGGTAGTTGTATATTATATCCGTCGTGCTTGCCAAGCCTCCGCCTCCGGTGGGGTCCAAAAGAACCGTATTCCATCCCGACCTAGCCGTATAAATGGCGGCGGTCATGCCCGCCGGACCTCCTCCTGCTATGAGAACATCACATCTCATGTGCCCACCTCCAATGAATATCTTCTAGCCCGACCAAATGCTACCACGCAAAAAGCCTCATCTCAATATCGCGCACGTGTTTTACACAGTCTGCCCAGGGGAGACTAACCCCAAGACACGGCAAATTGGAGGTGGTACGAATGCCGCACAAATCCCAGAACATTCGCGACATGTTTAAGAGCGACAAATGGCTTTGGGTACTCGGCATTCTGCTCGCTATCGTGTTGGCGGTCGTGATAAGGGGCCAGAAGATGGCACCGCAAGCGAATCGGTTCACCGAAGAGCCGACACTCTCGGTCTATTTTCACGAGACCGGAGAGGTGAAATCTCTTCCCCTAGAAACTTATTTGCAGGGCGTGGTAGCCGCGGAGATGGAGCCTACGTGGCCCTTGGCCGCGCTGGAGGCTCAAGCTATCGTGGCGAGGACTTTCACTGTTAAGAAACTTGAAGAAGGCAAGCTCCCTAATAGGGATGCTCAGGCAAGCACTGACCCGAAGGAGTTCCAGGCATACAACTCCGAAAAGATCAACGACAGGGTGAAAAAGGCTGTCGAGAACACCAAGGGACAGGTCATAACCCACGGCGGCAGGACCATCATGGCATGGTTCCACGCGTCTTCCGGAGGTAAGACTGCCTCGCCCGCTGAGGGGCTGAACTTTCAGGGTGAACCCACTCCTTACGTCGCTCCCGTGAAGGACGTACAGTCTGACCCCGTGCAGGGGTGGTCAAAGACCTTCTCAAACGCTCAGATCTCTGAAGCCTGCGCGGCACAAGGGGCAAATGTTGGCACGATATCCACGATAAAAGTCGGACGACGGGGACCCTCCGGCAGAGCTCAGACTCTGGTAGTAAACGGTAAGGAAATCAACGCCCCGGAGCTGCGCTTGGCCATCGGAGGGACGGCCATGAGATCTACCCTTCTAGACGAAGTCACACTGCAGGGAGACTCCATCGTGATGCGAGGGCGAGGGTATGGTCACGGAGTAGGGATGTCCCAGTGGGGCGCGTGGATAATGGCCCAGCGCGGCAAGAAAGCAGAAGACATCGTGGGCTACTACTACAAGGGTGTGGACGTGCAGACCCTTTGGGAGTAGTGGTCTGGCGACAGCGGTTTCTCAAACAGCAGATAAGCCCCCGCCGGGAAAACCCGATCGGGGGCCGTTTTGCACGCCAAACCAGACCTATGAGCGGAACGCACACTACTCTACAACTGTTACTTTTGCGCCGCTTCCTTGCGCTTCTTGGCTTCTTCTATGACAGCCTCAGCGATGTTGCCGGGCACCTCTTCGTAATGGTCGAACTCCATTGTGAACAGACCGCGTCCTTGGGTCATTGACCTCAAATCAATGGAGTACCTCTGAATTTCCGCCATTGGAGCGGTAGCCTTGATCACTTGAATGTTTCCCTTAGTTTCCATCCCCTGAATGCGTCCGCGCTTCTTATTTAGGTCGCCCATAATGTCGCCCATGTACTGCTCCGGAACAGTGACTTCCAGCCGCATGACAGGTTCGAGGATGACTGGCTGAGCTTCCGCGCAGCCTTTCTTGAAAGCCAGAGACGCAGCCAGTTTGAACGCCATTTCGGACGAGTCTACTGGGTGGAAGCTTCCGTCATAAAGAATGGCGCGCAGGTTCACTACCGGATACCCAGCCAAGACTCCCTCGGGCAGAGCCTCCCGGAGCCCCTTTTCAACTGCCGGGATAAACTGCCTGGGAACCGATCCTCCAAAAATCTTGTCGACGAACTCAAAATCCTGATCAGCCACAGGTTCAAACTCGATCCAGACGTGACCGAACTGCCCGCGTCCTCCGGTCTGCTTCTTATGTCGACCTTCAGCTTTTGCAGAGCCCTTAATGGTCTCGCGATAAGGGATCTTGGGGCTGGTAAGGTCCACATCAACGCCGAACTTCCTCTTGAGCTTGCCTGTAGTGACGTCAACGTGCACTTCGCCCAAACCGTAGAGAATGGTCTCGGAGGTCTCGGCGTCTCTCACAACTTTGATGGTAGGATCCTCTTCTGTCAGCCTGGTAAGCCCCGACGAAATCTTGTCCTCGTCACCTTTTGTCCTAGGGTGAACTGCGACCGAGTATACGGGAGCAGGAAACTCGATGGTCGGAAAGACGACAGGTTCTTCCTGTTTACACAGAGTATCGCTGGTGAGGGTTTCTTGAAGTTTGGCAACAGCCCCGATATCTCCGGCGGTAACAAATGCCACAGGATCCTGGGTCTTGCCTTTCACTGTATAGAGCTGCCCGACTCTCTCGACCTTTCCTCGCGTCGAGTTGAAGCACGGCACGTTGGACTGGAACTTGCCTGAGTACACGCGGAATACCGTGAGCTTGCCAACGTAAGGGTCGGCTGTCGTCTTGAAAACCAGCGCCGAGAAAGGAGCGGCATCGCTGGCTTCACGAGTTACTTCGGTATCTTGTCCCGGCACCTTGCCTATTACCGCAGGGACGTCTTTGGGAGATGGCAGGTACTGCACTATGGCGTCCAACACCTGTGGAACTCCCACAAGTTTGGCTGCTGAAGTCGGGACGGCAAGGAAAACACTGCCGGCTATAGATGCCAACCTTAAGCCCTTGAGGATCTCCTCGTCGCTTAGGTCACCCTCCTCCAAGTACTTTTCCATAAGCTCGTCGTCGCCGTCGCACGCGGCTTCTTTCAACTGCTCTTTCGCTTCGGCGATATCGTCCGCCATATCCTCCGGTACCGCGGCATCCACTGCCTTGCCGTCAGTTCCAAAGCTATATGCCTTGTTTGCGATTATGTCCACAACGCCTTTGAAGTCCGCCTGCTTCCCTATGGGGAGGAACAACGGCACTACACGTCCGCCAAAGGCGTTGTTGAGCTGGCCAAGCACTGTGTCGAACGCGGTGTTCTCTCTGTCCAACTTGTTCACGACGAACATGCGGGGGACCTTGTACTCGGACGCGTACTGCCAGACAAGCTCGGTGCCAACTTCGACCCCGCCACCCGCGTCAACGATGATAACGGCCCCATCTCCGATTTTTAGGGAGGAGCGAACCTCGCCCACAAAGTCGAAGTATCCCGGGGTATCCAAGATGTTCACTTTGCGGTTCTTCCATTCGACCGGAGCGATTGACGTGGAAATCGTCGTCTTCCTTCTAATTTCCTCTGGTTCGAAGTCGAGGATAGACGTGGCGTCATCGACCTTGCCGAACCGGTCGTTTCCGCCTGACAAAAACAACATAGCATCACCCAGCGTGGTCTTACCTGCTCCACTGTGGGAAATGAGAGTGACATTTCGGATACTCTCGGTAGAATACTCTTTCATAAAGCATCTCCTCCTGCAGTTAAAAGGGGCAATGAGGTTCCTCGGGCATAATACCAATTTCGCCGCTTAAGGCGCAAGCCTATACTGGCCGCAGCTCGTGACTTCGTGCACTCCTGAGCCTATGACCTCTTGTTCGCGAACTAACGCAGGTGACTTCATGAGGAGATCTTTTCATAGGATAACTGGAACCACGTGCTTTCCGACCCCAACAAGCCACCCATATCGCGAATGCGCTTGTCGCCCACCGCGTCCGATTCTCCGAGCACGACATGCCCCTTTTGTCGCGAGTCGTGTCGGTAAGTTGTGCCGATGAACTGTACTGATAAGTGTTCGATAGACGAACTCTTGGCTCCTGCAGGCAAGAGCACGGCGTGCTGTGACAACAGCGGCACCCCCGGAGATAATGAATGGGCACACGGCGGTCATATAAGAG
>DAIRWA010000009.1:0-20629 GCA_036802545.1 Bacillota bacterium
CCGAAGCAGATGCCGGTTCCGCGCTTCTTCTTCGGTGCAACCGGCATAGGTCTGATGAGCCTTCTCGCTGAAATCGTCAAACTTGGAAGGCATAGGCAGCTCATTCCCGTCGCCATCCACAAGGGTAACGTCGACCGCCGCTCCTCTATTGTGGTTTGAACCTCGCGTGGGCTCAGCGACCCACGTCTTATCGTCTACTGCGTCCCAAAGCGTCTGCTGAGCGGACAAAGGCCTGTACGCGTCCCATATCTTCAGTCCATAGCCTAACTTCTTGACCTCAGCCTGAGCCTTTATGAGCTTATGGGCCGTTTCTTCCCGCAAGATCGCCCTAGACTCAGGGTATATTTGCCTACCTGTGAAATTGTCTTCGGTCGCGTACCTGAGGTCGACGACGAAGGAATCATCCAAAGCGGTTATCTCTACAAGCCCTTCCACTCGAACCGGTTCGTCGGAAGGAGGGTCGCCGCGTGACGGAAGAGATGCCAAGGGTTTGCAGGCCGCGAGAAAAACCCCAGCAAACACCACAGACAGCATCCAGAAGCACATCCAAAGAGGTATTCCGGTCGCATATAGGTAGGCTTTGTACATCAAGCTGATTCCCTCCACCAAAAGGATAGCCTCACGATCTCTAAACTTCAACCATTCTGCCCCACCGCCGCTCACATCTCGGATACGGCTATCTGTAAGGACGCCGAACCTTAACCTCGAGTTCCCCATCCGTTGTACAAACGGCGAGCCGGACCTGCCTTGGCTCAGGTCCGGCCGCTCCGTCATGTCCCGCTATAGTAATCTCAGACCGTTATTCTAGTCCGAGGCCCTTTTCTTCAATGGTTCCCGTTCTGCGGCGCTAGATAGCTCCCAGGTCCGCTGGTCCGTGTGAAGCAGGTGGTGAGATTTCTCCGAACACGGAGAACCCAGGAAGTTCTCGTAAATATCCGTTATTGCCGGGTTTTCATGGGAGAACCTCAAAGGAGCCTTGCTATCTAGGTTGTACAGATTGTCAGAACGCTCTTCTGTACGCACTTCGTCATCCACGCTAATAGGTTGGCCGCCCCCTGCCGCGCATCCGCCCGGGCACGCCATGACCTCAATAAAGTCGTATTTCACTCGGCCCTGCTTCATGGCTTCGATCAACCGGCGCGTGTTCCCCAACCCGTTCACGACTGCGCACTTAACGGTACTGCCTTTCAGATTCACCGTTAGTTCTTTCCAGCCATCCATTCCGCGGACCTGTCCGAAGGAGTCGGGGTCCGGATTCTCCCCGTTTACTATGAAGGCAGCAGTCCGCAACGCGGCCTCCATAACGCCTCCTGTAGCTCCGAAGATCACGCCGGCTCCCGTCGACACTCCGAGCGGCGAGTCAAAAGGCTCTTCCTCAAGCGCCGCGACCTCGACGCCTTCCTCGCGAATCATGGCGCACATCTCTCGAGTAGTCAGGACGATATCCACATCCCGCTCTGTGCCTGCGTCTGCCAAGACCGAGACTCCCGCTTCGTACTTCTTGGCCGTGCACGGCATGATAGATATGACCGTCATCTTCTCTGCCGGTATCCCCAGTATGTCGGCGTAATACGTCTTGGCGACCGCGCCGAACATCTGCTGAGGCGACTTCGCCGATGACAAATGCTCGACCAATTCAGGGTACTGAGTCTTCACAAAACGTACCCATCCCGGACAGCAAGAGGTAAACATGGGCATCTTGGCGTCCTTTGAGCCAATGCGTCCTAGGAGCTCGGTTCCCTCTTCCATGATTGTCAAGTCGGCAGTAAAGCAAGTGTCGAAAATGTGGTCGAAGCCCAAGTGCCTCAGAGTTGCCACCAACCGTTCCGGAGTGGCGACTTCTCTGGATATCCCCAGTTCTTCACCCCACGATGCCCTGACCGCGGGAGCGACCTGAACTATGGTGACCTTCTCGGGATCGCTTAGCAGGTCCCAAACCTTGTCTTTGTCGCTCTTTTCGTACAGCGCACCGACAGGGCAGTGAGTCACGCACTGGCCGCAGTATGCACAATCCGTGGTAGCCAACGGCTTGCCGAAGGCGGGTTCGATGGAGGTCCGAGCACCGGTGCCGGAGATCCTCCACACGCCCAGGGACTGGACTTTGTCGCAAAAGCTTACACATCGGTAGCACATGACGCATTTCTTAGGGTCCCTCACGATAGAAGGCGATGAGTCGTCCACCCTCTGAGTCGGGATTCGATTCTTTAACCTGACGTTCCTTACTCCAAGCGAGTTCGCTAACGTCTGGAGCTTGCAGTTGCCGTTGCGGACGCAAGTCGGACAGTTGCAGTCATGTTCGGTCAGCATCAGCTCGACCGCTGCCCTTCTGGCGTGGCGCACACGCGGGCTGGAGGTAAGGACTTCCATCCCCTCCTGGACGGCCGTGTTGCAGGCGGTTACCAACTGCTCCGCGCCTTTAAGCTCTACCACGCAAACGCGGCAGGCTCCTATCTCGTTGATGCCTTCCAGGTAGCAAAGGGTGGGAATTCGGAAACCCGCCTTGCGGGCAGCCTCAAGTATGGTCGTTCCGGCTTTTACTTGGATTGTCTTTCTGTCTATCTTCAAAGTTACCATCTTGCGAGCCTCCCTCCCTCAATCGCACCTGAACCATAGTGGTCGCACCTCAAGCAACGTTTTGCTTCGTGCATGGCCTCGGCCTTGGTCATACCAATTTCAATATCCTCCCAGTCTTCCACTCTATCAGAGGCAGGACGTTCCTTCATGTTCACCCTGCCGATGGCTGCCAAGTCGCTTGGCACAGCGGGCGGTATGTCGACCCAAGCACCCAAGACGTGATGCCCGCCCAAATGGGAGTCGATGTTGGCTGCGGCGACTTTGCCCGCGGCGATTGCCCTGATTACGGTGGCAGGACCGCTGACGCAGTCGCCTCCTGAAAACACACCGGGCATCTCGGTTACGGACAAGTCATCCTTTGCTACGACTGCGTTCCTCGAGGTGGGAAGTCCGTCGCCCACAAATACTTGGGACTGAATATCCTGGCCCACAGCGATAACTACGTTGTCGCAAGCCAAGCGGATATCGGGGGCTCCCGACGCAACAGGCCTCGGTCTGCCGGAGTCATCTATGTTTCCGACAGTCATCTGCTGACACCACAAAGCGACTACATTTCCATTGTCATCGGTTTCTATCTTAAGTGGTGCCAACAGCTGGGCGATCTCGACTCCTTCAGCCAAAGCGCCTTCGATTTCCTGCTCTTGTGCGGTCATATCCACTGTGCGACGTCTGTAAGCCACAACGACCTTCTTTGCGCCCATTCGAATCGCGGACCGTGCGGCGTCCATGGCCACGTTGCCGCCACCGACTACGACAAGGCTCTTGCCTGTAAGATCAATCTGCTTGCCGAGCCCGATGTTTCTTAGCATCTCAACCGCAGGGACAACGCCGGAGGCGTCCTCGCCAGGAATACGGAGCTTCCTGTCTCCATGGGCTCCGATGGCTAGGTAGACGGCGTCGAACTTCTCTCTAAGTGAATCCAACGTGCAGTCCTCTCCCACCGAATACCCGGTGTGGACGGTAATGCCGAGACTGAGAATCCCTTGGATTTCCTTATCCAAGAGAGCCTTGGGAAGCCTGTACTCGGGAATGCCGTAACGAAGCATGCCGCCTAGCTCCGGCTGCCTCTCGTATATCGTTACCTCGTGCCCCATAAGCGCGAGATAATATGCTGCAGTAAGCCCTGAAGGACCTCCTCCCACCACAGCGATGGACTGGCCTGTGGAAGGCGCGACTTCAGGCAGAGGGACGTCTCCCGCCGTCTCCACGGCGTACCTCTTAAGCCCCCTGATGTTGATTGCATCGTCTAGCATCGTGCGCCTGCAGTACGTCTCGCAGGGATGTTCGCACACCAGAGCACAAGCGGACGGGAAGGGGTTATCCTTGCGTATGAGCCTTACGGCATCGTCGGATCGCCCATCTCTGATTAATGCGACATACCCCGGAACGTTCACGCCGGCCGGACACGCCGAACGGCATGGAACAGGAGCGGTGAAGCGTCCGACACAGTGACCATCAACTACGTGCGATGTATAGTCTTTCCTAAACTCTTTGAGGCTCTTGAGCACCATCGCCGCAGCGTCCGAACCGATTACACAGTCGGCTGTGTCATGCACCGACTGGGCGACTTCCTCCAAGAGAGTCAAGGTCTCGAGGTCGCCATTGCCGTCTAGGATCTCATCCAGCAGATCCCCGATGCGCCCTAGCCCGATCCTGCATGGAACACATTTTCCACAAGTCTGGGCATGGCAAAGGCGCAAAAATACGGACGCCATGTCAACCGGGCATATGCCGGGAGGGGCAGCAGCCAAGCGCCGCTCCATTTCCTGCACCATACGCTCGACGACTACTTCGGCGTCATCCGGTGTGTAAACCGTAAGCCTGCTCATAGGGTCTCCTCCTCCAAGAATCTTCCTTCCGTCGGTTCCAAAAGATTTTTCTGTCGCGAACTAATTGGATGTATGTGACTACGCCTAAAGCATTGTTCTTCTGTCGTTTCCTGTGCGCCTATGCCTGTTGTCCGTAAAGATTGATCTATTTGGATCACCTCACAGATCATAGCACAACTTCACATTGTGAAGAAGGGTGCAAATCGGATTTTGTGAAGTTTTTCACACAGGAATTTCTGATCTCTCGTTGGCACGATTTCTCGCTTATCTCTTTAGTGGTGTAAGTCATCTACCCTCTCCCTTGACTTCCGATTCTAAGGTCACTAAGATATCTCAAACACGATGAACCGGAACTAGTAACTTGGATGCCATAGCCATCAGAGAGCCGGGGTAAGGTGGGAGCCCGGTGCTATGTGGCCCTAGCGAAGAACAGCCGGTGAGTGGCTTAGGCCGGTACTCCACCGTTATCGGAGTAAGAGGGGCCTGCTTTATGCGCTGCGTTTGCCGCTAACAGGTAAGACACCGGAAGGCAGCGGTACCGCGAGACGCGATATTTTGGAGTAGGCCAGTTGGGTGGCACCACGGGCATCTGCCCGTCCCTGCGAGGGGACGGGCTTTTTGTTCTCAAGTAGCTTGAAAGCGGATGTCTTAAAAAACGCTCAGGCTGTGGTTTTCTACAAAAGGGAGTGCAAACAATGAGCAGAGTCTTGTGCAGCGATCTTGCTAAACATATCGGATCCACAGTAGAGGTCAAAGGCTGGGTACACCGAGTACGCGCCCTAAGCCATGTCCGCTTCATCCTAGTCAGAGACCGCAGCGGGATCGCTCAAGCGGTTCTGTCTCATGACCTCGCTAAGTCTCCGCACCTAGTCGGGGAAACGGCAGTCAGTATAACCGGCAAGGTAGTAGAGGCACCAAACGCGCTGGGCGGCGCCGAAGTGCAAGCCACAGACGTTGACATCGAAGCTATACCGGTCGCCCCCATCCCCTTCGAGGTGAACCTTCCGGAAATATCGGCCGGACTAGAGAAGACCCTCGAGCACAGGGTCGTCTCCTTGCGCCATCCCAAGACCCGCGCGGTGTTCAAGATCGAGGCCGAGGCCATAGAAGGGTTTCGACAGTTCTTGAGAGCCAACGACTTTACCGAGGTACACACCCCCAAGATCGTTGCCTCAGGCACAGAAGGCGGCGCCGAACTCTTTTCGGTCAAGTACTTCGAAAAGGACGCCTATCTGGCGCAAAGTCCTCAGTTTTACAAGCAGATGCTAGTGGGTGCCGGCTTTGAGAGGGTATTCGAGGTAGCGCCGGCGTACAGAGCCGAGGAACACAACACTTCCAGACATCTCAATGAATTCATCAGCCTCGACTTGGAGGTGGGGTTCATAGACGGTCTGGAGGATCTGCTGTCTCTGGAGGAAAAGTTGCTTAGGCACTTATTCGCGCATGTTCAAGAGACCTGCTCCGCGGAGCTTGACATGTTTGGCGTCACGCTGCCCGAAGTTGCCGCCATCCCACGCCTGAAGTTGTCGGAAATCGAAGCAATCCTCTTGAGAGAATACGGGAAGACCCTGCCCAACGGCAACATCGACCCCGAAGGTGAGCGCCTGATATGCCGGTACATTGAGCGAGAAGCAGGGACACCATTTGTCTTCGTTACCCACTATCCGGTCACCGCAAGGCCGGTATACGCCCTTCCGGACCCCGATGCCCCCAACCTTACCCTAAGCTTCGACCTTCTACTCAAAGGACTGGAGATGAACAGCGGGGGAATGCGCATCAACGACTATGAACAGCTTCTAGGAAACATACGGAGGTTCGGACTTGACCCTGATTCCTTCGCAGGTTATCTTGAGGTCTTCAAGTACGGCATGCCCCGTCACGGCGGTTTCGCCATAGGGGCCGAAAGGCTGACTACAAGGATAGTGGATCTTGGCAACATCCGTGAGGCCAGCTTGTTCCCGAGAGACCGGGAACGCTTAACGCCATAAGAGACATATCCGGGAACTAAACGAGATAAAGGTCGGGGTTCGGCCGATTCGTGTGTTTCTTCGGTTACCGTTGCTTGCTGCCTAGTTCTCTCCATTCCCTATAGCGCTGCCGCTCCCAGCGCCGTTAAGGTGGTTGCTCCCATTGGAGTTACCTCAACGTACTTCTCCCCATCATCGCCGCGCATTTGATTGTTAGGAGTACATAACATGTAATGAACAGAATCATCAACAAGAATCCCCTGAGAAATCCCCGAAACTTGGCGGCGAAGTATGCGAGACCTGAGATCTAGTACATATGAAGACAGCCTTCGGTATCTCCGAAGGCTGCCCATTTGTTGTCTGTCAGCGATTTAGCGCCTAGGCCGAAAACCTCTGTCTTCGCGCTCCCTGGCTTCGTTAACTGTGAGAGGCCTGCCATTCCACTCGAGACCATTCATCGAATCGATAACGGTCTGTGCATCGTCCTCTTCGACCTCTACGAATCCGAACCCACGAGAACGCCCGGTCTCACGGTCTGTTACGACTCGCGCCGAAATGACTCTTCCGTACTGAGCTACGGCGTTGGTCAACTCGGTATCGTCTACGCTCCAGCTGAGATTGCCAAAATACAGCCTCTTGGTCACTCTACCACTCCTCTGTTTAACGGCCGTCGATCTATCCCAGGTTCTTCCCCCGGTCATATAGTAACCAAGAGTCTTCCCTTCGATGAACTCAGCCTGTAAGTAGTATATCCTGCCCTGTCAAGTATAACCAGATGAATTGGTTAGAATTTGGTCTTTGATGATGTGTTTTATATGTTGGGAACCATCTAGCGAATTGTTGCGAGTTTCTTTGAGGCGTCTCTGACCAAACGCGTCATGATCTCATTCACCGGTAGAATCTCCTTAATCCTCGGGGCACTGTCGCCTGAGAAAACTACGGCGTTATCCACGTCTCCCATACACGCTCTGTGCAGGGCACCTAGAATGCAATAAACATGGGAGCACCGCTTGAGACAGTCCTGACAGTTGACGTCTTCGCTATACTCACCTTTATCCACTCTCTCGGAAAAGGAATTACGGATAGCCCGTCCTGTCATCCCAACCGGACTATCCACTAGGACAATGTCCTCTTCTTTAGGGGACACGTGAATCTGTTTAAACGATAGAGCAGCGGTGCATTCGTCACTCGCTATGAAGCGCGTGGCCATCTGTACGCCGTCCGCGCCCATGGCAAACAGGTCCGCCGCTTCCTCACCATTAGCTATGCCGCCGGCGGCTATAAGTGGAAGACTTGTCGCCTCGCGCACTTCTGGGAATACCTCGCGCAGCGGCCTATCGGTCCCTAAATGCCCCCCCGCCTCGGTCCCCTCAACTACTATCGCCGAAGCGCCTAGCCGGGTAGCCGTTTTCGCCAATCTTGCCGACGAGACTATGGGCACCACCGAAACTCCGGTCTCTCTGCCCCACCCGAACATGTCCCTAGAAAAGCCTGCGCCTGAGACGACGAAGTCGACTTTCTCGGCCATTGCGGTTTTCATCAGCTCTGGGAAATTCCGAACAGCGAAAAGGATGTTGACACCGATTATCCCATCGGTCTTTTTTCTGGCATACCGAATTTCGCTTATGAGTTCTTCAGGGGTCATACCGGTGCCTGCGATAGTACCGACCCCGCCCGCTTCAGCCACCGCGGCCGCAAGCGGTGCTGTAGAAACGCGAACAGCCATACCGCCTTGGACGAAGGGGTAACGAGATGTGCGATTCCCGATCTTGAGTGATGGCAGATCCACAGTTGGCCCCCTGTTCCTGTTCTGAGAGTATGTGTAGTACCGTGATTTGGGTGGTTGACTGATTATACACAACGACACTGCGATACACTAGACTAACTAGGGCTTGAACAGTCCACTTGCAGTACAGCCATATCACAGAGCAGCAAGCGCTCTGACGCGGATGTCAGAGGATAATGGTCTGACAGACCCGGCAAGACCGGGCGTCACGAATAGTGACTTGCCCCTGGCAACTAGAATGGCCTCAAAGCCCGAGCGTTCAAGAATGTCCCTCCCCCCGGTCGAACCCAACACGCAGACGGCCGTCGCCAGGCCATCGGCCACGGATGACGTATCGCCGACGATAGTGGCGCTCAGGAGGTCGGTCTCGTAGCCGTTCACTGCGTAAGAGCGTCCTCTATGGCCTTTAACCGGCACGTCGGGGAACTACTAATGTATTGGCGGTTCCCGCGATAGGCGGCAAACGCTCGCTTCTGCCCCATCAAGTAAGAAACATGCGCCGCAACGGTCAAGTTCATCAGGTAGAACATCCCGAGGTCTTTCACGCGGACATTGAAGCGGTCACAAACGGCGGCGATAATGTCCTCTATGGACTTGGGGGAACAGACAAACTCCTCAATGAAACCGGTTACGTCAAGGACTCTCTGTCGGTTCTGCGCGACTACTTCTGTCACGTCCTCTAGCACGTCACCGTGGCTGGGCACAAAGACGCGATGTTTCTGGTTTTGGAGCCTGGAGCAAGTGTCGAGAGCCGCTCCGATATCCATATTCAGGGGAATCCCGTGCTTCTCCAAGACCGATCTTCCGATGAACGCGTCCGCGCAAAACAGCACCCCTGATACCGCTACTCCGACCTGCCCCGGAGTGTGGCCAGAAAGATCGACGATCTCAAGATCCCACTCAGAAACAACGCCATCACGTACCGGAACAGCTTGCTCCTGGGGAACGTTGGTGCCCTCACTTTGGATCAGATCCCCGTTCACCTTCACTCCGTGCGCCAGGTAAAACTTGGTGCGTAGTTCCCGCGGAGGATTGGCGCCCCCGAACAAGTACATGGGTTCCAGTATCGGGCATTCGATGATCGGCTTCTCTAGCGGGTGCGCGTAGACCTTAGCCCCTGTGGATTCAGCCAACCACGCCGCGGCTCCGAAGTGGTCGGCGTGAGCGTGGGTAATTAAGATGGAACGGAGGGCAAACCCATGCCGGTCCAGAACGACCTTGAGCTTTTTCCCCGAGCCATCGTCAAGGCCGGCGTCCACGATGGCAACCTGGCGGTCATCGTCTGCCACGACCCCAATCCTAGTAGAGCCATTTGTCACGTAAACGTTTTCGGCTATTTCAAGGAGTTCCAACGAAATCCCCCTTCACGCGGTCGAAACGTCCTCGTTCCACCAGCACGGCAGCATTCCGGCAGGCCTACACTTTCCCAACCGGCGCACAGTACAGAACGAATTCCTCTTTCCCGTCCAGCCCGAACATGGCGTCTATGTCCGTTTGCTTGAAAGCTCCTATGGCGCAAGTGCCGCACCCCAAAGATTCCGCGGCTAGGTACAGGTTCTGGCATACGTGTCCCGCGTCCAGAAGCATAACGCGCTGAGCTTCCCCTGCGTACCGCCACTCGCTCCTGTACGGTGTCACCACCCACACGAAAATCACGGCCGCTGAAGCAATCCAGGTCATGCCTCCCGAGACGGCTTTGACCCTGGCCTCTATGTCAGAGGCGACCTCAACCAGAGCCAACTGATGGGAAAGAGCGAGGTAGCGGTAGATCCCAGGTTCAAGGCCATCAACGCGACTTACCGCCAGGTATGTATCGAAAGGGTGGCGGCACCCCGCGGAAGGAACCGTGCGGAACCCACGGCCTGCCATGACTTCCCTCACTCCCTGCGTAGCCCATAGAAGGTAGGAGAGTTCATCGAGAGCAAGCGACTCCGCGGTAAACTTACGCCTGCTTTTTCTGTCTTTGATACAGTCGAAAAGGCGCGGTTTCGTCATGATGTCCCGGTTAGGCTTTGGGAGGTCAATCAGGACCGCGTCCGTCGGAACCGATTTCTCAGAAGGAGGCTGGGGCAGGCCTTTTCGCTGATCGGAGTCGATCACCGCAATGCCAAAGCCCGATTTCATCATGTCTCGTTTTTCGTCGATGGTGCTCATCTTATCATCTCCTCAAGAAGTATGATCCCTGCTATGCGTACTTCGGCGCCTATGCAAGCCATGAGTCTGTCGCACTGCCGTGGCTAGTTCATGATCTCGTATCAGATCATAGATTTCGTTGTCCGGACGGCTATGCCTCTCTTTTGTGTGTGAGACCCGCATCTTTGGACGCGGGCCTCTCTTGTTTGGTAACGCGCTGGCCGCGTCGCCTAAGGCAGTGCGTAATCGCAGAAAGAACAGACATCCGGTAGCATCTCGGCTGCCCTAAATACACACTCGATAGCCGAAGTCACGGCGTTCCCGCTGTGCACACTGACAAATGCTCTTACTGCGGCAGTCGCGGGTGTAGGACATACGGTTACCTCCCAATTGCCGGCTCCTGCCGTGAGGACCGCGTCTTCGGTGCAGCAGGACTCGAGATCCTCTAGAGACGCGTTGTCGATCACTACGGCCGGACAACACTCGAGCGAAAGGAGTTTCACTTCGACATCAATGGGCGAATCCTCCAGGTTCTGCACCTTCACGTTTATGGCGTTGTTCTGGCCCGAACGGATAAAGAACGGGCCCGTGGTGATCCCGCCGCCCACTATGCAGTCGTTGCCATTCCCCATGTTCTCCTCGATTTCCTTGACCTCTTTCTTGATTTCGCACAACCCAAAGTGACGGTTGGTCAAGAGTGCCAGAATCATGTTCAGCTTGCAGAGTAGGTCATCGTTAGTAGGCCTCCTGAGACATTGATCAGAAAGATCCTCGGTAACCTCCTTAAGTTCCAGAACCTCCTCGATCACCTCGGGTTCCTCGCGCGCTTCTTGTGCTGCCGGACGCTCTATAAGGGCTCCTAGTATGGACTCTAGGAGCGCGCCAGTATCGTGCTTCAATTCTGATCTACCTCCCTCGGATTAGGTGTCCTGTGGCAGTCTATGCTCGTTGACATAACCAGGTGAAACGTCACCGGTCCGGGCGGCGGGATACAAAAAAGCCCCCCCGAAAACCAAGGAGGGGCTAATGCGCTACGCACGCCTGTCAACGCTCGGAGCCAAACTTGTCTGCACGGAACTGGATTTGATAGAGTGAGCACTGGAACAGACGACTAATCCATGCATTGCCCGGATTCGGACTCTACCATCAGGGAGTTGGTCTCATGATGAATCAGCCAAACGAGGGCGGCCGAAACTTTATCCAGGCCATTATCGAAGAAGACATCAAGAACGGAGTCAACGAAGGCCGAGTACATACCCGTTTTCCGCCCGAACCCAACGGTTATCTTCATATCGGGCACGGGCTCGCGGTAGCCATAGACTACGGCATGGCCGCTAAGTATGGCGGACTGTTTAACCTCCGGTTCGATGACACCAACCCTACCAAAGAAACCGACGAATTCGTCCAATCTATCATAGATGACGTGGCGTGGTTGGGCGCCAAGTGGGACGACCGCCTGCTCTTCACTTCCGACTACTTTGAGCGCTTCTACGAGTTCGCAGTCCAGCTGATCAAGAAAGGACTAGCTTACGTCTGCGACTTGTCACAAGAAGAAGTGCGCCGGTACCGGGGCACACTGACAGAGCCCGGAAAGGATAGCCCATGGCGGAACCGATCCGCCGAGGAGAACCTGGGGCTCTTCGAACGCATGCGAAATGGGGAGTTTCCTAACGGTTCTCGGACACTGCGGGCAAAGATCGATATGGCCTCGCCCAACCTCAACATGCGAGACCCGGTAATCTACCGGATACTCCACGCCAAACATCATCGGGCCGGAGATAAATGGTGCATCTACCCGATGTACGACTTTGCCCACCCGCTGGAAGACGCCCTAGAGAACATTACTCACTCGATATGCACGTTGGAGTATGCGGATCACCAGCCCCTTTATGAATGGATGCTGGACAACGTCGATCTAAGCGGTGTCCCCGGAGTGAAGGGACGGCCAAAGCAAATCGAGTTTGCGCGGCTGAACCTGACATATACGGTAATGAGCAAACGGCGTCTTCGCAGGCTAGTGGAGGAAGGCTGCGTCGCCGGGTGGGACGATCCCCGAATGCCCACTATCGCCGGCCTAAGACGCAGAGGATTTACGCCCGAGTCTGTCCGCTCCTTCTGCGAACAGGTAGGAGTCTCTCGGAGCAACAGCATCGAAGATGTCGCTTTCCTCGAACACTGTGTGAGAGATGACCTTAACCGACGCGCTCTTCGTGTTATGGCTGTTCTAAGGCCGCTGAAGGTTGTGCTCACCAACTATCCGGAAGACCGCGTTGAGTGGATGGAAGTTGAGAACAACCCTGAAGATCCTGAAGCGGGAGTCCGCGAGGTACCCTTTGACCGCGAGCTCTACATTGAGGCCGAGGACTTCATGGAGAATCCTCCCAAGAAATTCTACCGCCTGTCTCCAGGCCGGGAGGTACGGCTGAAGGGCGCCTATATCGTGAAGTGTGAAAGCGTGATCAAGGACGAACAGGGCGCTGTCCGCGAAATCCATTGTACCTATGACCCAGACACAAGGAGCGGATGCCCAGGGGCCAACCGAAAAGTAAAGGCGACCATCCACTGGGTATCAGCACGGCATGGAGTTCCGGCCACTGTCCGCCTATACGACCGTCTGTTTCTGGTTGAAAATCCGGAGGACGTCCCTGAAGAACGCGATTTCGTAGAGAACGTGAACCCCGAGTCCCTCGAGGTTTTGGAATCTTGCATTATCGAGCCCGGTATGGCCAGCCCGGACCCGGAAAAGCGGTATCAATTCCTCAGGCAAGGTTACTTCTGCGTCGACCCTTTGGACTCGAAGGATGGCAAGGTCGTTTTCAACCGCGTAGTGCCACTTCGAGATACATGGGCGAGAATCAAGAACAAGTAGCTTGGGCCTCGTAAGCCGGAGACTCTTCGCCCTGATCTACGAAAAGTGAGGGATCCGCGCAAGCGGGTCCCTTGATCACTTCTACGCAGGAAAGGGGAGCGCCCCTCTAGAACTTGAGTTATTATGACTGGGCAAGTTAAGGAGTGGTTATCGTGGGACCGGTATACAACGATATGACTAGGTTTTTCTTGATGGATGACTGGAAGTTTACGCCGATCGAGGGCAGATCTATGTTGCAGATGGGATTCTCGGGAAGAAACGGCAATTGGACCTGCATCGCGCGCGCCCTCGATGAAAAACAACAGGTGATATTCCTGTCAATCTGCTCGGTCAAGGTGCCCGAGGCAAAAAGGGACCTGGTAGCCGAGTTCCTTACACGCGCCAATTACGGTCTTGTCATCGGCAACTTCGAAATGGACTACGAAGATGGGGAAATTCGCTACAAGACCAGCGTCGATGTGGGAGACGAGCACGTCTCTTCTGAGATCATGAAACCTTTGGTCTACACAAACGTGGCTATGATGGATAGATACCTCCCCGGCATCATGGCGGTGACCCACGGCAACGTGTCGCCGGCCGATGCAATCAAAGATATCGAGGGATAGGCTCTCTGACCGCTAATATGCAATGGGCTTGTTTCTCCCGAAGCCCATTGCATAATGAAACTCGGCGAGAGATTTGGATCATTCGTTTTGATAACCCACATGTGTTTGGCAATTGACAGAGGCGACTCTTGAGGTGCGTTTCTGGAAACCTGCGCGATGTTAGGTTGGTAGCCCCAACGGGAATCGAACCCGTGTCTCCGCCGTGAGAGGGCGGTGTCCTAGGCCGCTAGACGATAGGGCCACACCTATATGGCTGGGGGAGGAGGATTCGAACCTCCGCAGACAGATCCAGAGTCTGTTGGCCTACCACTAGCCGATCCCCCAACGCTCTACGAACAGTTTCGATTATAGCATCCATCTGCGGCGCAAGCAACATGGTTTACCCCAGTTAACGATCCGACCGAAGCTCCAGTGACGGACCCGCTAACCTTGGCCTCGTCTTGACCTCGTCACGCTTTCGGCTTGTCCAATCCGGCAAACCTGCCGCTATCGATCATATCCGCCACGTTCCGGAGACGAGCGACGGACTCCTCTTTCCCCAGGATATCCACAATCTCGAATAACCCCGGCCCATTGGTTCTCCCGGTCAAAGCCAAACGCGTCGGGTGAATGATAGCCCCGCTCTTGATGCCTTCCCGCTCAATAACCGCGCGATATGCCCGCTCTTCTGTCTCAAGGTTCCAGTCCTCGACCGCCTCTAACGCCGCTGCGCCCTTGCGCAACAACCCGGCCACCGAATCCTTGGTAAAGAACTTCCGGGCTCCCGCCTCGTCATATTCGATGGGCGCGGCGAAGAAGTACCGGGACATCTCTACCATCTCATTTATGGTCTTGCTTCTCTCTTGAAAAGCCAGCACGACCTTGCCAAGCCAGTCTTTCTTATCGGCAAGCTCGTCGCGAGTAGCTAAACCGCTAGCGGACGCCGCGGAAATGTATTTGCGGACCAATGAGTCCTTGTCGAGCATCCGTAGGTAGTAGCCGTTCATCCACATCATCTTGGTGGTGTCGTACACCGCGGATGTGATCGAGACTCTGGAAAGGTCAAATTCCTCAATCATCTCGTCAAGTGACATGATCTCTTTGGTCGAATCAGCAGGTGTCCAGCCCAAAAGGACTAGGTAGTTCAAGAGAGCCTCAGGGAATATTCCTTGCTCCTTGAATTCCTCGACTGTCTGCGCGCCGTGCCGCTTTGACAGTTTGGAGCGATCGGGCGCCAATATCATGGGCACGTGCGCGAACTTGGGCATAGGAGCAGGAAGCGCCCGATAGATCATCATCTGTTTCGGAGTGTTGGAGAGATGCTCTTCCGCCCTGATAACGTGGGTTAAGCCCATAAGCCAGTCGTCTATCACGCACGCGTAGTTGTACGTGGGAAAGCCATCTGACTTCATGATGATGAAATCCGAGATTTCCTCGTTTTTGAAGGGAATCTCGCCCTTGATAAGGTCGTGAACAACTGTGGTACCGGTCTCAGGAGTCCTGAACCTTGTGGTGGGTTTTCTTCCCTCGTCTTCGAACTCGGCGATTTGCTCGGGAGTCAATTCCCGGCACCTTCCGCTGTATCTTGGTGCGCGTTTTTCTGCCCGAGCCCTCTCTCTGTCCTCCGTTAGCTCCTCGGGTGTGCAATAACACTTGTACGCATGGCCCTTATCCACGAGCGACTGGGCATACTTCCGGTAGAAATCCTGGCGCAAGGATTGGTAATAGGGACCGGCGGGTCCGCCAACGATCGGGCCCTCGTCCCACTGAAGCCCTAGCCACCGGAATGCCTGCATCATCTTTTCTGCCGAATCCTCGACGGTTCGCTCCGAATCGGTGTCCTCAACCCGGAGGATAAACTTCCCGCCGTTCTTCTTGGCAAAGAGATAGTTAAACAGCGCTGTCCTGGCCCCCCCGATGTGTAGATAGCCCGTCGGAGAGGGGGCAAACCTTACTCTAACCTCGGCCATGCTTGGCACCTCATCTTCCCTACAAAAGGGGCGGGATCGCTCCCGCCCCTTTCGCACTCATGCTTACGAAAGCTATCGTGCCCGCATTATATCACGCAATCGCTCTAACCCGAAAACCCAAGGCCAGAACTGTTACCTGCGGTGATCACGCAAACACACGTTCCGCGCGGTCTTAAACCATCTTCTCGTTTATGAGACTAGGTTGTAGCCGGCTCTTGATTGTGCATTGCCTCTTCAGCGAGCAATAGCTCCCACTGCTTGTCAACTTCCTGCTGGATTTCCTCGAGAAACCCTTCGTTTCCGGGTCGGAACAGGTGTCTGAACCTGCCCTGTGGCTTCAGGAAGTCCACGACGGGCCTCTTCACTCTCGGCTTATACGTCACGCGCACTTTGCCCTCAACTACCTCGTAAAGGGGCCAGAAGCACGTATCCACAGCGAGCTTGCAGATCTCGATAGTGTCCTTGGAGTCGATTCTCCAGCCTCTGGGACACGGAGCGAGAGCGTTGACGAACGCTGCTCCGCCTGCGGCAAAAGCCTTCTCCGACTTCTGGTACAAGTCGTTCCAATGAGCCGGCGAGACCTGAGCCGCGTACGGAATGCCGTGGGCGGCCATGATCTTCGTCAGGTCCTTCCTATTCTCACGTTTGCCCGTGGGGGCAGCTTTACCGACCGGGCTCGTAGTGGTATCGGCTCCCTTGGGGGTGGCCGAGGACCGCTGAATGCCGGTGTTCATGTACGCGCCGTTGTCGTAGCACACGTACACTAAGTTGTGATTGCGCTCCATGGCGCCGGACAGGGACTGGATCCCGATGTCGTAAGTACCGCCATCGCCACCGAAAACGACAAACTTCAGGTCTTCATCGACCTTACCTTGTTTCTTCAAGGACCTGTACGCTGCCTCGACGCCCGAGGCGGTCGCGCTGGCGCACTCAAACGCCGTGTGGACCCATGATGTGTTCCAAGAAGAATACGGGTAAACTGAAGTAGAGACCTCAAGGCACCCGGTAGCGTTGGTCACTACCACAGGAGCCTTCGCTCCCCTAAGAAACTGTCTCACTATTATTGGAGCTCCGCACCCAGCACATAGTCTGTGCCCTGCTGCAAGCACTTCTGGGACGGCGGAGAGTTCCTTCAAATTAGCCATTTAAAAACCCCTCCTATACCCTGACGTCCAGGTGCGTGTACTTCTCCGAAACTTGACCTTTCTCTAGATCGCCCTTGAGATGTTCGAAAACCTTGTTGATCTCGCGGACAGTCGTATCGCGCCCGCCGAGACCGAACACATAACCCCTCATGAGCGGACGTTTCACCGCGTCATAGAAAGCGGCTCGAAGCTCAGTGTATACCTGTCCACCCTGGTTCGAGAAGGTCTCGGCCCTATCGAGAACTGCAACGGCCTTGGCGCTTGAGAGCGCCTCCACCATCTCTTCCGCGGGGAACGGACGTAGGACTCTGGGCTTCAGCAAACCGACTTTCTCGCCCTTTGCCCTGAGCCCGTCCACAACGGCCTTAGCCGTGCCCGCTGCAGACGAAAGGACTACGATGACCCTTTCGGCGTCATCCATCTTGTATTCTTCGAACAGACCGTACTCGCGGCCTGATATCTTGGCGTATTCCTTGGCGACCTCAAGGATGACCTCCTTGGATGCCTTAATCGCCTGAGCCTGCTGGTATTTCAGCTCAGTGTAGTAATCCGGAAGCACCAACGGCCCGACTGTAACCGGGTCGGCAATGTTCAAGAGGTACTTGGACGGCTTGTACTCGCCGACGAACCGCTTCACTACCTCATCCGGCAGGAGGCTTAGGTTCTCGATACCGTGGCTGGTAATAAAACCATCGTCGCACACCATAGTCGGCAGGAGAACCCTCGGGTCCTCAGCGATCCTAACGGCCTGAACAGCGTTGTCGTAGGCTTCCTGAGCGCTCTCGGCATATATCTGGACCCATCCGGTCGTGAGAGCTCCCATGGTATCCGAGTGATCGCAGTGGATGTTGATAGGGCCCGACAAAGCCCTGTTGACCACCGGCATCACTATGGGGAGCCTGTACCCTGACGCTATATGCAGCATCTCCCACATGAGCGCGAGACCCTGAGATGACGTAGCAGTCATAGCCCGGGCTCCGGCTGCCGAAGCGCCGATTGTAGCGGACATTGCTGAGTGCTCGCTCTCAACCGTCACCATCTCGGTCTTTACCAGGCCGTCGGAGACAAACTGAGAGTAGTACTGAATTATGTCCGTTTGCGGCGTAATAGGGTACGCGGCTATCACGTCGGGGTCAATTTGTCTTAGAGCATGGGCGACTGCCTCGTTACCGGTCATCGCCACTCGCCTTTGTTCATTTGCCACTCTTATGCCCCTCCTCTTAGAAGAGAAATAGCCCTTGCTACTCCTTCACCATTTGCAGGGCTTTCTCTTTACGCGGACACTCACGGGCACAAATCCCGCAGCCCTTGCAGTGGTCATAATCAATACCCATCATCTTGCCGTTAAGAACCTTTATGGAAGCATCCGGACAGAAAACCCAGCACATGAGGCAGTGAACGCAGCCTTCCTCGTGCCATATCGGCTTCATGCTGCGCCAATCGCCCGTCTTGTACTCCGTGGAGTTGCCCGCCTCAGGAATCACGGCACCTATCGGAATTTCCCGAGAGTTCTTGAGTTTTGTCACCCCAGCTGCACCTCCTCGTAAGCGCGGCGCATAGCGTTCAGGTTGCCATCGACGATGTTCATTCTGCCGTGGAACTTCTTAATCAGGTCCTGTTTGACCGTCTCGAGAAACTGCTCGAACGGCAGGATCTCAACCAGCTTCAAAAGACCACCCATCATAGGGGTATTCGGGATGTCGCGCCCGATCTTATCGACGGCAATCGCGCTTGCGTTTACTGTAGCTACCTTAACATCCTTACCCAACTTCTGCTTAACTTCCGCCGGCTTAAGCGGCGTGTTCACCAACAAGATCCCATCTTTCTTGAGGCCCTCGGTTACATCCACCGGCCCGATCAAGGACGGATCCAAGACCATTACTACATCGGGCTCTTCGACGTTTGAGTGGATGGTAATCGGCTCGTCGCCTATCCGGTTAAACGCCAGGATAGGTGCGCCCATTCGTTCTGGGCCATACTCCGGGAAGCCTTGAACGTACTTCCCTGCGCTCATGGCGGACTCAGCCAACAAACCTGATGCTGTCTTGGCTCCTTGTCCACCGCGAGCGTGCCAACGGATCTCAACTAAGTTTGACACGAGCCTTCCTCCCCAGTAACAAATATCGCGTTTGAGACGCATAGCGTGTCCAACGTGAGGATCAATCAGGTCTACGTTACCAAACAGCAGGTGTGACGTCAAGGTGAGCCGCCATTGCCCCGGACGTGCGTTAAGCGCTTTATGGCGGCTTTTGGTCAGAGGAATCTTCTGTCCGACAAAGAATAAGGTACTAGAAGCGAAAGGAGGCCTCGTGCATAGATGTATGACATTTTGTTTGAGAATGCGAGGGTACTTGACGGTACAGGGGCACCGTGGTTCTTGGCTGACGTGGCTGTGAAGGACGGCTTTATTGTCAAGGTAGGTAGTCTAAAAGCTCCCGCGACCTTGAAAGTGGACGCCTCCGGGAAGTACATAGCCCCGGGATTCATAGACGCTCACTCTCACTCTGACCAGGCTCTTGTGACAAACCCCACCGCTGACAGCAAAATAATGCAGGGAGTCACGCTCGAAGTGATCGGCCAATGTGGTTCCTCGGCAGCGCCACGGGATTTGACCGATTCATCCCGGGACGAAGCCTTGGGAGACGATGAACCAGCTAAGAAGTGGACGGATATGGCTTCCTATATGGAAGTCCTGGAATCCAACGGAGTGAGTCTGAACGTGGCCCCCTTAGTGGGTCACGGGACCGTGCGGCGCCAGGTGATGGGGGTGGAACGCAGGCCGCCCACACCCGACGAGCTTTCGCGGATGAAGGCGCTTGTTCATGAGGCCATGAAGCAAGGCGCCTTCGGTATGTCCACAGGACTCATCTACATACCGGGCACCTACGCTGCTACCGCCGAGGTCACAGAACTGGCAAAAGTAGTCGCTGAAAACAGCGGAATGTACTTCACTCACATGAGAAACGAGGGGCCTCGCCTCCTGGAAGCTCTGGATGAAACCATAAGCATAGGCTTTGAGGCAGGAGTACCGGTCCAGATATCCCACTTCAAGACCATGGGACAGGCCAACTGGGGCAAAGTCAAAGAGGCCATATCCAAGGTCGAGGAGGCGAGGGCGAACGGCCTGGACATCACCGCCGACCAGTATCCTTACATCGCCTCGTCCACCGGCCTGAGTTCAACCATTGGCGGCGGTATCTGGGCGGAGGGTCACGCGAAGGCCACCGAACGCTTAGCGGATCCTGGCGAGAAGCAGAAGATCCTGGCAGACTTATCCAACAGAAACAATTGGGACAAATTGGTCATCGCCTCGTTAGAAAACGAGTCTGACCAGAGGTTCATCGGCAAGAGCGTGTCCGAGGCAGCCGAGATGTTGGACATCTCCCCTGCCGAAGCTGCCATTGGCCTCCTGGAGCGCAACCTAGGTGTAGTCCAAATCGTGAACTTTGCCATAAGCGAGGAGGACGTTCAGACGGTGATGTCGGTACCCTGGGTAATGGCCGGTTCAGACGGAAGCGCCTTCAACGCTAAGACCGCCAAGGGCCAACCCCATCCGCGTAGTTACGGAACGTTTGCGCGTATCCTAGGGGTATATGTCAGGGAGTTGGGGCTTCTCCGGTTAGAGGATGCCGTAAGAAAAATGACGTCGCTGCCCGCCATGCGTCTGGGCCTTCAGGACAGGGGCATCATCCGCGAGGGCATGAGGGCGGATTTGGTTCTCTTCGACGCGGACGAGGTCAAGGACAGAGCTACATTTATTGAGCCCCATCAG
>DAIRWA010000010.1:0-2928 GCA_036802545.1 Bacillota bacterium
CAGTTTGGCGACGAAGACGTCCCAATACGGGTACACATCGCCGGCGTAGGAGGCTCTGTACTGAAGCAGGAGAAGCGCCTGCCTTCCTTCAATAAGCGACCCAAGAAGCCCCTCCCCTGTGAGCACACTTCAACGCGACGCAAGCTGATCCGATAGAAGGATTTTCCCAACAATCGTCAAATCACACCGCTGAGCGAGGTGACGGGATGAGTCACATCACGAACAATGCGCCTTCCAGTCCACAAGAGCATGATGGGGAAGTATCGTACCCGTACGCTCGCGATTCTACTGGACAGACTGTGCATATCTCTCAGGCACGCCCAAGCCAGACGTATACTTGCTGCACGGACGGGTGCGGAAGACCAATGATCCCGCGCTTGGGATCTATTCGAAAACCGCATTTTGCCCATAAGGGCAATACTGGAACCTCGCATTGCACGCCAGAACGTTCGACTCATGACGGATTCGTTTCCGAGCTTGTATCCCGTTTGAACCGCGGTCCGATCGAGTTCATCCTGAACTGCCAGATGACCCGTCACTCTGATGTTCTACGGGCTGTCAACGCCAGACCTGAGGTGAACCTCAATGACCCCGAAAGGCGCCCCGATGTGCTGTTGCTAGGAAACGACGGTAGGCCTGAGGCAGCTATTGAGGTTATATTGAGCAACTACCCAGAGCAGGACAAGATACTGGACCTCTCCACATGGGCAAGGCACGTCTATTTCATCGTGATCCCTCAAAAGGCCCAAGATGCTATCCGTACGTTCTACGACAAACCGGTCATTGACGGGGTTCTTATCTCCAAGCGTCTTTGCACCACGAACAAGACGATTCAGAGTCGTGCGCGCGGTGTTGACCTCATTGACTGCTCAGCTGATTGCAGGAAGCGTTTGCAGTCATTCGGCAAACATGCGACCCTCGGCATCGTAACTGCCGCCTGTCGGTCATACGGCTGGGTCGTCGCACCCTGCTCGAACGGTGACATAAGAGCTGACAAAGAGACCCGCACGGTGTCGTTTTCCTGGTCTATGGCTCGGGACGGTAGACTACTGATCGGCATGAGCATAGTGGAAGAAGGAAGGCACATCAAAGATGAGAACATCGTGCTGAATTGGTCTCCTTCAGGCTTTGAGACAAAAACGCTCAAGGCGCAGATCTTGCAGTTTCTTCCTCGATACGGGCTCCAGTTGCGCAATGGCTCCGGCTTGCCGCCGTACCCGATCATAGATGCATCGCAGGCGCCTGAGCGACCACCTCCTCAGATTCCGCTAGACCTAGCGCCGGACGCAAGTGTGGAAGATCTGGTATCTAAGATAACCGAACTGCAAGGCAAAGCCCTAGCCTATCGGTCGCACCATGGGTGCCACTCGTCTCCCTATGATACCGCTATTGAGGAAGTCTGTAGGCGCATTAGCGAGCGCCCTTCAGGGCGCATGTAATGCAGGAGTGCTAGACCGGGATTCTCCCATTGTAAGGCATACCTCTCGATTTCAGGCTCAGGGAGAGTCGATCACACTAGAATTTGATCCGTTTTGCAGCTTTCATGACATCCTCCCTATGCTTATGAACCCTCGCCCTCTCCTGGTCATCTCGTATCTGCCTTTGACGTAGAGCTTCCTTTTCCTCCTTGTTGGCCTCCGCAACGGCAAGCATAAGTGTCTCTCGATGGTACATGCGGACTTCTTCAATCGTAGTGCCGTCTAGGATCACGGTATCTGACCTAACACGGGCAATGCCTGGACGGTGCATGGTAGTATACCTGGGCGGGTGATCCCAAGCGCGAACAAAGGCATTTGCCCAGGCGCTTGAAGGCATTCGGGAAAGTCTGAACGGTATCGCATAGAGCGCACTGCCTCTAGTCCCGTCCATCTTAGGCACCGTGACCTGGTCGACAAGGATCCCTTCGATTCGAATGTCGTCATAACTAGGTTGACCAGCGTTAGTGTTGGTCTGAGTTTCGGGCGGCTTGCGTTGGGGCTGCCGGATCAGGAGTGTCCCCACGGGAGGGGCGGAAGGCCTCCTGTTGGTAAGCGTGGCTAGCAAGTCCTCGTAGCAGGTTTCCGAGTATGGCGTTCCTCTAAAGTCCAGGTAGAACTTACCTTGTATCCACGTCGGTGCTGCATTGCTCCATTCACCCGCTCGAAGCAGGGGGATGAACTTCCTCTGATTGCCCGTCACAAAAACCTCCGCCGTGATGATGTCCCCTTCGTATCCAACGCCGCCTTCTCTAGCATCAGACCTCCTCTTGTAGTGTGGAGTGCAGACGATTAGAACGAAGTCGTTCTCTCGGATAGAACTCTCCATAAACTTCGGTAGTTGATCGCCCGGAACAAGGTGCCACTGGTCTAGGGTAACATCTACGCCATCTCCCCGCAGTCTGGCACCTAGTGCCTTTACCCATTCCTTGTGGTCATTGTTCTCCCATGAATATGAAACAAATGCGCTGGGCATCTCATATCCTCCGATCTTCCGAGGTGTCAGATGACATGGGATAATCTCTCATGAGTCTCGTACTCGACGATGCCGGAGAAACGGCATGCAATGTGGTGACTTCTTCCACAAGACCCTGACAGGTTCCTTCAGAGTCGGCGTTGTTACTACGTAGCGAGGTGCAGGTTGAGGTTTCTCTTGTTGGCGGCTGCCGCTGACGCCAGGACGGCGACTTACGGCGCTCTCGCCCTGGCCGGCTGGTGCCTACTCTTCATGCCCATAGCAGCCCTGTTCGCAGCAAGGTTCAGGGCGCTGGACAAGGAACTGTCGTAGCACCCGGAGCGGTCTCCCGGCCGCCAATAGAGTCCTTAGCCTGGTGGCATATTGATCAAGTCTCTTGCTCGCCATGCTGCCCAATCCGCCTTGCCCCAAGCATAGACGAACCGTAGCCATGTATCCGATCCCTATGAGGGCAAAAACGGCGGATCCAGCGCGCCA
>DAIRWA010000010.1:2938-18773 GCA_036802545.1 Bacillota bacterium
CGTTATCCCCAAGGTTCCGTGATCCTCTAGGCGAAGGGCAGTGACCCTGCTGGGCAACCTCTTCAAAGGAGAGTTGAGTGGGGTTAATCGAGCCGGCCACGAGGAAAGGCGGGTTAGGCTGCCAGCGAAGCCTCCACACGCCGCTCTCCTTGGTGATGCCGCCCATCGCCGGCATCGTCAGGCTAGGCGGAGACTGGGCACTTCTCAACTCGCCTCTTAAGGAAGAGAAGGCGCATTTGCAGTGATTCCGCCGATTTCGAAGTCCACAATCCTGCCGCTGCCATCGAATGTAAAGCTGATGTCCGCTTCAAGAGATACCCAATTATCCAAGTAGATCTGTGCTCCCGTCTGCTCCTTCGAGTAGAGCGTCCGGTCCTTGAATCGCTTGGACAGCACCCTGTATACCTTCTCGTCTCGGGTTTCGCTGTAAACCAGGTTCAGCATGTCGACTGCCGCACGCACCTGGCCAAAACGTTTTATCCGTCCTAAACGTTGTTCTAGGCGGGACGGATTCCAGGGTAAGTCTATGTTTATGAGGGTTCCCAGGGTCTGTAGGTTCAGGCCCTCGCTGGCGGCGTCGGTCGCTACGACCAGCCGGATGTCCCTATCCCTTACCGCCTTCTTGATATTCTCCCGGGACACCGGTGTGCAATCACCGTCTCTATAGAGTTTGCTGCGTCCGGCGCCTGCGTAAACGGCCACCGGTTCCCCGGGTAAAACCTTGGCTAATTCCGTCGCTATCCAATCGGCGGTCCCGAAGTACTGGCTAAAGACGATGCACCCGTGCTCAAGCCAGGTGCGGCCGTCGGTCTTGTGCTCAGTGAGAAAGTACTTGGCCGCAGCCAACTTTGGATCCCTAGCTTCCGGACGAGATAGCGCAGGCTGTAGGGAAAGACATGGTAGCCGATGCGTTCGGAGTATCCTTCGAGGATATCCCCCCAGGCGCTACGGCCTTCTGCCTGCTTGTGGCGCAAGTACTTTTCCAGAGCCTCTTCTGCTGTGACGATTTGCTGCCGGAGCTGTACTACTGTACGCCGGGACATGTCTGCCACCCCTTTCGTCTTTATGGCGGCAGTGCCAATCCCAGGTTCGACGGTGCGGAGTTACCTCGCTTGAATTACGGAGATAACGTTTTTGCGACGGTATTACGTGGACCGAAAAACACCTGCTTGATGACTTGGTGGACCGGAAGGGAATCGAACCCACGACCTCCTGAATGCCATTCAGGCGCTCTCCCAACTGAGCTACCGGCCCACCTTGCGGGATGGCCAGCAGGCCCTTCTGACCCGCTGCCCACAACGAGAATTATATCCTCAGCGCTGCTCCAAGTCAAATAAACATGAGATACCTACTTAATCTGTATCTGAGCCTTGCCTCTCAAGTCCTCCAGCCACTGCGGATAGATCTCGTTGATCTTTGCGTCTTCTACAGCGACAAGTACATCATCTTTCACATCTTCAAAAACCGCTTCCTTGGCTTCTTCTCTTTCAGTAACCTGGATGAGGACAAATCCCTCGTCGGTCTCCAGCGGCTCGCTTGTCTCGCCCGCCTCTAGAGCGAACGCTACGGTCTCAATTTCCTCGTCAAGATCGCCTTTTTCTACCCAACCGACTAGCCCGCCGTTGGCTTTCGTGGCGGCATCCATGGATTTCTCCTTGGCTATCTCAGAGAAGTCTCCACCCGCTTCGAGAGCGTCAATCACTTCCTCTGCAGTCTGTTCGGTTGGAAGAACCATCTTACTCACCTGGATCGTCTCGACCTGGTCAAAGTCCTTTCTGTTGTCTTCAAAGTAAGCGAGCAGGTCGCTGTCTGTGACGGTGTTGTCGGCGAGGATGAGTTTCCGCGCGGTAAAGTAAGTCCGCCACTCCTCTTCGATCTGTTCCCTGGTAAGTCCATAATACTGCAGCAGCTGAAGAAAACTTTCCTCGGAGCCATATTGCTCTAGGATGACTTCATTCATCTCGGTTTTCCATTCTTCGTCCGTTAACATAAGATTTCTGTGGGCGGCTTCTTGCATTATTACGGTGTTGTCTATGATCGTTTGCAGAGTCTCAAGCCCAACCCTCTTGTTCATCGCTTCATACATCATGTCCTTAGTTATGACACGGCCGTTCACGACCGCGACGGTTCCCTTAAGAGAGCCTGAAAAATACCACACGGCAAGTCCCGTAACTAACGCGGCAATAACAACCCAAACCACAGTGCTTAAGCCTGTCCCACCTAATCTTGAGGATTTCCGCATCCCGCAATTCTCCTCCCAACATCTCACTTTGGCTTTTGCCGGGCAGTGCCGGAGCCATCGTCTACTGTTTAGACTAACATCTTGCTTTCCAGACCTCTATCAAATCCGCGTCAATGGTCCTGACAACTTTAGTCAGCGGGCAGCTCTTTGTCTAGCCACAGCGGACAAGTTGGGATCAGACTAAGCGCGGCAGTCACCTTTATCTACGGCGACGGCTTCCCGAAACTCCACCTTAGGCGCGTCTCCCCAGAGTCTTTCCAGACCGTAAAAGGCACGTTCTTCCTCTCTAAATACGTGGACCACGACGTCGCCGTAGTCTAAGAGAATCCAATACCCCGCTCCGTAACCCTCCGCGTGAGAAGGCGCCCTCATGTCTTTCAAATCGTAAGTCAACCCGTCGGCCATGGCTCGAACATGCCTTAGGTTCGAACCCGAACCTATTACAAAATAGTCGGCAATGAGCGTCATCTCATGAACGTCTAGGATCATCACTTTCGACCCTTTTGCGTCCTCCAGGTAAGATGCGATGGCTAACGCAAGCTCCCGTGCGTTAGCCTTTTCCTCCAGAGAACGGGTCGGGCTTCTCGTGTCTATCAGAGACTACCTCCATAGTTTAGCTCCCGAGTGTGGTAGCCCTCGGTGCTTTTATTATCTTGTCTAGTATCCCCCGGAACCCATTGGCAACTTGTAGTCGGCGCCAATGATGATCAGGACATCCGCGCCTTCGGGTACGTCCTTAGACTTATAAGCCTTGGCCTCCGGGCACGTTGCCTTCGCGCCTCTAAGGGCTAGAGCCTGTGCGTCGCGCTTGTCGTTGCTCGCGAGAATCCGGGTAGTCTCGTGGTCCTGTTTGTCAGCGTTTCCAACCGAGACCACTTGAAAACCTTGGTCCCTAAGCAAAGTCGCAAGAGTATCCGCCGCTCCGGCAATACCGCACCCGTTCTCCACAGCCACCTTGACTTGCGCGTTGCGCTCCCTGCTAATCCCGCGAATCAACTGGTCCACAACACCTTCGGTCTTGTCCGCGTCGGGCATCCAATAACTTACCCAAGACTCGCCTTCGGTCAGATCTTTAGCCACACCCGGCACCATACCCGTCTTTATGCTGCCCGCCTGCATCTGTCGACAGGTGTCCGCCAAGTACAACACGTCCTGGGTCTGGAGGCTGGTCGACACGTATGGAAGAAGCTCATGAACCAGGTCTTTCATTTTTAGGATGTTTGACAGCGAGAAAGCCTTCTTGATGACCGCTTTCAGGAACGTCTCCTGTGCCTTAATGCGCCCGATGTCTCCATCGACGTATTCCCTGTATCGGACGAACTGAAGAGCCAGCTTTCCATCTAAGTGAACCGGTCCCTCAGGTATGTGGATAAAGAGATCTTGGAAGGGGTCCTCATAATCCATAGCCTCGGGAATCTCCATATCGACCCCGCCGATCATGTCTACGCCCTTCTCGAACGCCTCGAAATTGACACGGATATAGTGATGGACCGGAATACCAAGAAGCAGTTCCACGGTTTGCATAGCCAATTCCGGACCGCCATGAGCGTGGGCGTGCCCGACCTTCTCGTAATCACCGATACGGCCGGGAATGTATGCCCTTGTATCTCGCGGAACCGATAAGAGCCCCGCTTCCTTCATTTCAGGGTCGATGCTGGCGACAATCATGACGTCCGAACGCTTGCCTACAGGCGATGGGCTTGTGCTGCCATTGGCGCCGACGTCAATGCCAAGAATCAGAACGTTGATCCTTCCGGCAAAATCGTCCATTTCCTCGGGTGGAATCAAGTTTTCTGACGGTTGGGAAGCAAACCGGTAGAAGCCGACCAACGTCCCTCCCACAAACAAAACGATAGCGACAACCACGGCTGCTATAACCTTCAGCCACTGGTTGCGACCTTTCCGAGAGACTTGGTCTCTTTGAAAAACACGAGTCTCTTCTAGTTCTTGCGTCTTATTTTCATCGACAGTCCTTCTATGTCTTCGAGATCTCATCCAACACCACCGCCGTTTCCAGATCGACCGAAGAAGCGCCTCTTTCTTTCATATACGTGACGGCGTTTTTGAGACACCGCGCAAGAGCGCCTCTGCAATCGCCCATGCTTACCAATTCCCTGACGGCATCAACGCCGGGATAGTCCCTCAAAGGTTCAATCTTGTCAGCAAGATAGACTATTTGAGCTAGCCTCGTCCAACCTTTCTTGCCGGTTACGTGTGACGCTATGGCCGAAAGCACTTCCTCGTCAACAATGCCCAAAAACCTGACACGTTCCGCGGCGATCTTCCCATGGAGCAACATGGGAAGCTTGTCCTCTACTTCACTAATCATTATACCGTGCTGTTTCGCCTCACACACAAGATCGAAATCCGACAGTTCCCTGGCAATATCATGAAGGAGCCCCGCGATATAGGCGCGTTGCGGATCAGAGCCAAACTGCCGAGCCAACTCCCTGGCAGTCGTCGCCGTGCTGACACTGTGAAGGTAACGCGCCTCCGATAAAACGTTCTTTACGTAATCGTGGAGCTTCCCTTCCAAACAAATCCGCCCTTAGTCTACAAACTTCTCGCGTCTATTTGATTAGACTACACTACCACATAACGAGTTCCAATAGGTTACAAAGAAACGCCTCCCATCCCGTATTTTCACAGGTTGGGAGGGTCGTTTCTGAAAATCTACATCATCTAGCGGGCAGGATTTAATACTTTGGCTGTCTGGGGCGCGCTTCGTTGACTATAACCTGGCGGCCTCCAATCATGGTGCCGTTAATAGCTTCAACAGCCTTTTCAGCATCAGCGTCATTTACTTCCACGAAGCCGAACCCGCGGGATCGCCCCGTCCCCCGGTCTGTAATGATACGGCAACTGACTACTTCCACAAACTGACTGAAGGCCTGCGCCAGATCCTCATCAGTCGTGCTCCAAGGCAGATTGCCTACATACAACGTCTTCATTCAGGTTCACCCCCTTCCCGAAAGAGCTCGTCCATGCCGTGAGAAAACCTTATGACGAAAGAACCGCGGATCCATACGCAAGGGCCCGCCCTCACTAACGCTTCTCTAACATGTGTAGAGGCGTTCTTTCAGAGCGTACTTGGCAACTGCGTCGGGGACCAGGTATCTAACCGACTTGCCTTCCCGCATCTTCCGTCTGATGTCAGAAGAGGAGATGGCGAGAAGTGTCACAGGAAACGGATGGATTCTTTGAAACAGAGCCTCTCCCAGGGTCTCCTTCAGGCCCGCCAAGGCAGAGAGATCATATCCGGGTCTTGTCACGGCGATGAAGTCGGCCAGTTTGAATAGCTCTGTGTAGCTCTTCCAGGTTGGGGTCTCTAAGACAGCGTCAAGACCCGTTATGAAGTAGAGGTCCTTCTCCGCTACTTGGTTTCGAAGGGCGCGCAGTGTGTCTAGCGTGTATGAAGGGCCTTCTCGATCGATTTCCAGGCGGGATACTTCAAAGTGAGGATGGTCTAAAGTCGCCAACTGGGTCATCAGATAGCGGTGTTCCGCTGAAGTCACATGCTCATTTGGCTTATGGGGATGTTTGCCTGAGGGCACAAAAATGACGCGC
This sequence comes from Bacillota bacterium, assembly GCA_036802545.1. Lineage (GTDB taxonomy): Bacteria > Bacillota > Sulfobacillia > Fermentithermobacillales > Fermentithermobacillaceae > DULO01. The sequence goes on from DAIRWA010000010.1 coordinate 8,748, forward strand.
TCAAGTCCAAAACCCTGGAGTACTTCTTCTGCGGCCCGAAGATGCCCGTAATGGATCGGGTCAAAGGTACCGCCCATTATTCCAGTTGCAGCCACACGTATGCCTCCAAGACCAGTAGAACCGAAAAAAATTATCTGAAACCGTCACTTTGTTGACATTTCGCCGCAGAGACAAGAATTCCTTCTTTTGGCCTAAATTGTGGTTTTTATCTCGGACAGTATCTTGAAAAGGCTCATAGTAAGCTCACGGATCCCAGTCTTTTCTTGGCCGGAAATGGGCATGACCGGTGCCCCGGCCTCATCTTCCAATGCCTCAACAAGCAGGTCCAATTCCCCTCTAGACGAGATCAGATCCACCTTGTTGAGAGCCACCAGGCTGCGCTTTTTCCGCATGGCTTCGCTGTAAAGGAAGACCTCGTTCTTGACTTCCCTAAAGTCCTTTATCGGATCGCCGTCGAAACCCCCGGCATCGATGACGTAAAGCAACACGGATGTCCTCTCGATGTGCCTAAGAAACTCTCGCCCCAAACCCTTGCCTTCGCTGGCTCCTACGATAAGCCCGGGAATATCGGCCATCACAAATGTCTGGCCGCTCTGGCCGGCGACGTCGACGACGCCCAAGTGGGGTGTAAGCGTTGTGAAAGGGTAAGGAGCCACTTCGGGCGTAGCGGCGGATATCGCTCTTAGTAGAGTGGACTTGCCTGCGTTGGGGAAGCCTACCAATCCCACATCGGCAATAGACCTTAGTTCGACAACCACTGTTCGTTCTTCACCGGGAGTACCGGGTTCGCAATATCTAGGCGCCCTGTTCTTGGAAGTAGCGAAATGCTGGTTGCCACGGCCCCCCTTACCCCCTTTGGCGATGACGACTTCCTGGCCTTCTGAAACAAGGTCGGCCATGGTTTCCCCTGTCTCAAAATCTTGAACTGTAGTGCCCGGCGGTACAGGCACGACCAGAGTCTCGCCTTTTTTGCCTGATCTGTTGTCGCCCATGCCGGGACGTCCGTTTGGCGCCTTAACGTGAGGGTGATACTTGAAGTCGTAGAGAGTGTTTAGGTTAGAGTCAACCCTAAAGACAATATCCGCCCCTCCGCCGCCATCACCGCCGTTCGGTCCGCCCCGGGGAACGTACTTCTCCCGGCGAAACGAGATACAACCTTTACCGCCATCCCCGGCCTTCAAGTATATCTTGACCTTATCAATGAATCGTGAAGGCATTTTCTAGTGACCTCCTAGTACTCGTACAGCGTGTAAACCCATCCGGCAGTAACTTTCCCTAAGGAACGCCTGCAACGCACAAAGAGCGGCGGTTTGTCCGCCGCTCTTGTCACCTATATTGGCCCTAAAGAAATGGCCTTGTTCTAGTCACTGTCACCCGCGATCGCCTGAGGGGCCGTAGCAGGAACCTCTTCGGTCAAAATCGATACGACCTTGCCCGTCTTACCCTTGCGGGTGAAAGAAACGATACCGTCGGCCTTGGCAAAGATGGTGTGGTCCCTTCCGACTCCTACGTTCAGGCCGGGATGAATCCGGGTGCCTCTCTGGCGGACGATAATACTACCTGAGGTTACCCACTGCCCATCATGGCTCTTGACACCAAGCATCTTGGGCTTGGAGTCGCGACCGTTTCTGGAACTTCCCATACCCTTCTTTTGGGCAAACAGTTGGAGATCGATATCGAACATACCGTTCCCCTCCTTCCATGCATGCTTCTGAATACTTGCCTACTCATCTATCTTGATACGCCAAAGACACTGACTCGGGATACTGTCTGGAGATGGACTGAAATCCCAGCTCCAAACATCTCATAAGAGCTTGTGTCCCTTCTTGGCTGGCGTCTACCTTGTCAACGTCAACCGAAAGGAATCCATCGCTTCGTGCCGTTCGAACTCTTGGACCCAAGATCTCTTGAAGCGCCAAAACCACCGCTTGGGCAATGGCAGAGACTCCGGCGCACACGACATCCTTCCCGTGATCGCCGCATCCGGCATGCCCCGAAACCGTATACCCGACCAACACTGTCCGAGAAGCGGTTCCCGACTCATCAACGATGAAATCTCGCTGAAACTTAACCCTTACCATTTTTTAACCTATCGAGTCGATTCTAACCTCGGTGTAGGGTTGCCTGTGTCCGTAACGACGCCTGTAGTTGGTCTTGGACTTGTACTTAAACACCAAGATCTTCCTTGCCTTCCCTTGGCGTAAAATGGTCCCGTTAATCTTCGCGCCCTCAATATAAGGGTTTCCCACTTTGGTCGCATCGTCTGTGGACACAGCCAACACTCTGTCAAAAACGTAAGTGTCGCCGCGCGCTCCTTGGAGCTTCTCCACTTTCACGATCGTTCCTGGGGCGACTTTGTACTGCTTACCGCCTGTTTCTAGTATTGCGAACAACTCGGAAACCCCCTACTCTCATTACCGCTGCAAAGATACCGTTACAGTCTAGCACGCACGCCGAAAATGTGTCAAGAAACGGCACGTCCTGCCTTTTCCGCTACCTCCTCTTGTGTCCCTAAAGCTTTCACGCTCATCTCCTCTAGATGAACATCCCCCGAACTATGGATGAAGATACTGCGCCCAGTCTCCTTCTCCAGCTCCGCCAGACCGTCACCCGACGGCCCTATGATGTACGACGCGACCTTTGGGTTGACCTCGATCAACACAGCCTCGCTTTGGGAATTCACCAGCATCTTGCGGATCTCGCGGCGAACCTTGCCTGCCGCGGTTTCCTCACTTACCACGGTGCCTTTGCCGCCACAGTACGGGCAGGTCGTGAGCAAAGCCGCGTCAATGCTCTGCCGCACCTTCTTCCGAGTCATCTCCAAAAGCCCTAGAGCCGATATCCCCACCACGACTGTCTTTGTGTGATCGTAACGCAATAGCTTTTCAAACTCCTGTATAAGCATGTCCCGCTGCTTCTGTGTCTCCATATCTATGAAGTCCACGACGATAATGCCTCCGATGTCCCGGAGTCTAAGCTGATTCGCTATTTCGCCGCATGCTTCCATGTTGATCTTGAAGACGGTATCGGAGAGGTTCTTTGAACCTACGAAGCGGCCGGTGTTAACGTCTATAACAGTGAGTGCCTCGGTCTTGTCTATGACAATGTACCCGCCTGATTTCAGCCAGACCTGTCTTTGGAGCGCACGGTCGATAGCCGCCTCTACCCCGTAAAGGTCAAACAAAGGCGTCTCTTTGTCGCGATAGTACACTATCCTGTCCTTCATCTCGGGAGACACGGCATCCAGAAGCTCCAAGATCTTACCGTAGACCGTCACGTCGTCAACCAGGAGCCTAGTGGTTTCCTGGTTGAGCTCATCTCTGACGATTCGGTAAACCAGCCCCGTGTCCCTATGGATGAGAACCGGCGCCTTGGCATCCGATTCCTCGGCTTGGGCTTGGACTTTATCCCAAAGGCGTATCAGGAATTCTATGTCTTTCTTGAGCTCTTCTTCGGCCTTGTTCTCGGCCACGGTCCGCACGATAACGCCCATGTGTTTAGGCTTCATAGCCTTGGCTATCCTTCTTAGGCGCTGCCGCTCCGTCTCATCGGTGATCCTCCGAGACACGCCTACGTAGCTGACCGTCGGCATCAATACGCAATAGCGTCCGGGGAAAGTAACGTGTCTTGTCACACGAGCCCCCTTGGTCCCAATCGCCTCTTTGACTACCTGGACGATGACTTGCTGCCCCTGTTTCACAAGGTCAGTTATGGTCTTTTTTCTCTTGGAGCGACTCGAGGGCAAATCCGAGTCGGCGTCCTCAAGGTTCGGGGGCAAGAGGGCGTCATCCACATACAAGAAAGCGTTCTTCTCTTCCCCGATGTCAATAAACGAGGCTTGCATGCCGGGTAAGACGTTGGTGACCTTACCAAGAAAAATGCTCCCCGCGGTCTTCTGGTGGCTCGGTTTCTCGGCGTAATACTCTACCGCCGCTCCATCTTCGACCAGAGCCACTCTAGTCTCGTCATACCTGGAGCTAACCAGGATCTCTCTTGTCCGATCCGTTTTCTCTTCAGGCGTGGCGACTGTTTCAGCCTTCTGTCTCGCCTTTGCCGTCCTTCTGGGTCTCCTTCGGAAGGCCTTAGGCCGATCCGGCGTCTCTTGATTGTTGTTCAAATAATATCTTCCTTCTGTCTATAATTGCCTCTCTTGGATCTAGTTCCACCCCGTACCGGTCCAGGGAGGACAGGACCCACTGGGGTCGGATAGTCCGGCCTTTGTCGTGCCTTACCGTCATCGAAGACGTGACTCTGGTCGTGCCGCCCACGACCTGAGATCCGCACCTGGCCGGCTCATTCGGTTCACCCCCGGAGGATAAAACTTCCGCTTCAAGGACAAACGGCCTTAGGTCCACCTGCCTGGTATCTTTGGGCCGCTTAACCTCAAGCAAAACTGATTCGTCCGCCATAAACGCGTCAAATGCCCTGGACAGAGCGCTCGCATCCACCTCCTTCAAGTCCAGGTCATAGTTTGACGCCGCAATGCTGTCCGCAAGAGACTCTTGGCCAGGCGGAATCGGCCGGATCTCTCGCACCCTAAACCCTGATGGGAAAGCAGTCGCTAAGGTCCGCGCAAGCCAATCCAACGGCCGCGGTTCCGAAAGGACCACTTCAAACACTTCCTCATATCCCGCAACGCCCACCGGCAAAGGTGAACCGAAGTCCATTCTGGGCTTCGGCGAAAAACCTTCCGACATCTTCACTGGCCACCGCGCGCGACTCGCACTCATTTGGACGATCCTGGTGACATCCAGGTGCCCGAGAAATCGGACTTTGTCGCCTTTTTCGTAAGTTACTCTCACTATCATAGGTTATCCTCCCGCACCCGGGCCAAATGAACTTCGACGCCTAAATCGGGGCACACACCACAGCCGGTGCATTCCGCTCCGCGACAGTCCGAAGTAACATTTCCCTTCATAGCCAAATGCCTCTGGTCAAGAAGGAATCCCTTCCTAACGCCTGACTGAAGGTGGTCCCAAGGGAAAACCTCATGCTCGTCTCGTACTCGGTGGGCGTAAAACTCAACATCCACGCCTGACTGCAGGAAAACCTCGTCCCATTGTTTCTGATCGGAGTCCTCAGTCCAAGCGTCAAACCTTCGTCCCTTTTGGTAAGCCAATTCCAGCGCGCCGGAAAGCCTCCTGTCGCCCCTTGCGAAAACGGCCTCCAGCCTGGTCTGCCATACATCGTGGTAGCGGTACTGGAACCCCGGCCCTCTCAGCGCGCTTCTTAAGAGTTTTTGGCGCCTCATAAGCTCGTCCGGCGCAAGACTGGCCTCCCACTGAAAAGGGGTGTGCGCCTTGGGCACAAAGCCGGAGGCAGAGACAACTACCGTCGGACGCTTAACTACATCTCTGCCGATTTTCCTTATGGTCTTAGCCAATTCGCCGATTGCCAAGACGTCTTCGTCGGTCTCACCCGGGAGGCCAATCATGAAGTACAGTTTTATTCGAGAATACCCTGCCGAAAAAGCGTGCTCTACGGCATTTAGGATTTCTTCTTCGGTTACCCTCTTGTTGATGATGTCGCGCATCCGTTGGGAACCGGCTTCAGGAGCAAGTGTAAGGCCGCTCTTTGTCCCGCCCCCAAGCATTTCCGCTAACCCTACCGAAAAGGAATCGACCCTAAGCGAGGGGAGCGACACTTTGGCTCCGCAAGGGTTCTGAAGCAAGTTTGAGACCAGGTCCGTAATGTGAGTGTAGTCAGCCGACGAGAGAGATACCAGGGATACTTCGTTGAATCCGGACCCGGTAAGTATCTCTCGAGCAATCCTCTCTACGGTTTCGGGCTCTCTCTCCCTGACCGGCCGGTATAGCATTCCTGCCTGGCAGAAACGACAGCCTTGAGAGCATCCCCGAAACACTTCCACCACAGCTCGATCGTGAATGGGCGGCATAAGCGGGATTACAGGGTTGACCGGATATGGAGCCGACTCTAGAGATTGCACGACTCTTCGCTGGACTCTCGCCGGTGCCAAGAAGCCTTCGATCAGCTTAGGCGTAACAGAAGATACGGTCTTGTCCTCATTATAAGCGACTTCATAGAGAGACGGGACATACACTCCCTTTACCTCAGCAAGCCTTTGGAGCAAGGTAAGGCGAGGTTTACCGCTCGCCCTCCACTCTTTGTAGACGTCTATGATCTCGACCACAGTTTCTTCTCCGTCGCCAAGAGCAAACGCGTCGATAAAATCCGCCACCGGCTCCGCGGACATAGCGATAGGGCCACCCGCGATAACCAGCGGATGAGTCTCATCTCTGTCTTTGGACCAAAGGGGTATCCGTCCAAGATCCAACATAGCCAGAACATTGGTGTAGGTCAGCTCATATTGGAGAGAAAACCCCACGATGTCGAAAGCATATAGCGGAGTGCGACTCTCCAGCGTATACAACGGCCAGTTCTTCCACCTGAGCAGTGCCTCCATGTCCGCCCATGGGCAAAATGCCCTTTCGCAAGCGGCGCGATCCAAGGAATTTATGACGTGGTATAGGATCTGAGAGCCCATATGGCTTGCGCCCACTTCGTATACATCCGGAAAAGCCAAGGCGAAATGCACGTCCACCTTAGCCGGGTCTTTTTGGATAGCGTTAAGCTCTCCGCCGGTATACCTCGCTGGCTTTTCAACCTTGCCCAGTTCCCTACGGAGGTCTTCCCACATGGGTTCGTTGTAGTCAATCTGTAACAATAGCTAGGCCTTTCCTTTGAAGAACGCTCGATGGGATTCCTCGGCAGTGTTCCTCACGCACATTATAACCCAGGCGATACAGTCAGAACATGGCTCGCTCGGACTATCCTATAAGGTCCTTCATAGTCCGGTTAACCTCTCCCTTGTAGAAGGCCTCGAGTAATGTGGCTTCTGACACTCTGCCCATCACCCGCATCTGACGACCCGCCACTAAAATAACATTATACCTGGAAGGCCGCAATTTGCCGACTACGTCCTTGACCCGGGCGTCCGCCAAGACCATGATTTCTTCCACCGGTATTGCTTTCTTGTGCTGCAACCTATCGCTTCTTGTAAGAAGGTCCATAACGTTTCTGGACGTTGTGTCTTCCCGCTCTTCATGAGCGCCCCACCAAATGACGACTCCGGTGATAAGTATCGGCAGACACGAGGCCCGGACCAAAGAACACACCGCTCCCGCAAGCGTTAGGCTCACACCGCAGTAGAGCCCAAAACGAGACATTTTCGCCGACGCGTCGACATAACCGATCTTAAGTGCCAAGCGAGATCTCGCTATCCTACCGCCGTCCAAAGGCAAACAAGGGAGCACGTTTACGGCAAAAAGGTACAAGTTCACGCTCTGAAGGAGAGCAAGCAGAGGATATTCCACAGCCAAGTCAATACCGCGCGTCTTGAAGACTCCTGCTTGAAGAGCCGCTGTCAAAGCGAGAAGGATCCCGCTATTGAAAGGTCCCATGAAGGCGACGAAGCCCTCGGCAGTCGGAGAAAGCTGCCACGTCCGCTCGATCTTCGCCATGGCGCCGAAGGGCCATACCACCACTTTGGCGACTTCCGCACCCATCCAAGAAGCCGCCATGATGTGGCCCAACTCATGGAACAACAGGCTTCCGAGGAACACCACCAGGTGAAAGGCATATCCCGATATCGCCAGTACAAACGCCGCCAAGAGGAAGGTAACGTGGACGCACACCTCGGTGTTACCCAGTCGTGCCACGGGGACTGTCACTAGAGCCATATCCTTTCGATTCAGGGTCCCTTGGCCGGTGGCGGCAGGTAAAGCATGGGATCTACCTCAAGGCCATCCTTCCGGATCTCAAAATGCAGGTGCGCTCCGGTGGCGTTGCCGCTCTTTCCGACAGTCGCGATGGATTCCCCCCGTTTGACGGTCTGTTCGGATTCCACGAGTGATGTGTCCAAGTGGCCGTAGACAGTGGAGAAGCCTCCACCGTGCTCGATTTCGATAACCAAGCCGTATGTAGGCGACTGCCGTACGCTCACCACGACTCCGTCTAGAACCGAGGCGACTTTGGTGCCGACCGGCGCGTCAATGTCGATTCCTTGGTGCGCCGACAACCCGCCTGTCTCGGAATTCGCCCTCCACCCGTAGTGTGACGTTACCTCGCCTGACGCGGGCCACGCCAATTCTGTCGGATCGGTCGAAGCGGGTCGGCTCCAAAACCCTTTGATGTCAAGGGCAGTCAGCTTGCCTATCCCTTCGGGCAACTTGGCGGCCCAAGCCTTCACGTCATCCAGTGACAGGTCTTCCTGTACCGCCCCTCTCGCGAACGAGACCATATCAGTCGCCAATCCGCCCGGGGCCTTGGAAGCGCCCAGGAGTACAGACAGTATGAAGCAACAGGCTATGGCTTGCTTAACCCACCCCGGTAGAGCCGCGGGCTCTCGATCGCCGACAGCCCGCCGGTCGCTTACCCGATATCGGCTTTTTTCCTGATAGATGCTCTTCCAGGCCATAATTATCACCTCGATAGTGAAGGTATTATGTGATGAGACAAGATATGATAATATCTAGAGTGTCGCTTTCAAGCCTCATTGGCGTGCAAGTCAGCCACGGGTGATTATTGACGATGAAGGGGTCTGACTCGACTGTGAAGGAGCCCGAGACCATTGGTCCCGAAATGGTGCTTTGTGTGCCCACGGAAAGTCTATACGCCGCTATCGGCACGTGGAGGGGTCTTCGAAAAGACGCCTCCGAGTTGTGGCGCCCGATAGCCAGAAAAAGCACTTTTCGCCCCAGATCCGAAGTGGAAGACAATCCGTCCTACAAACAGCTCATCTCATATACCTTGTTTGTATCGGACAAGAGAATCTTCGTCATGAAACGGCTGAACGCCCAGGGAGAGGAGCGGCTCCACGGACGTTTGTCCGTCGGAGTAGGCGGCCACATGAATCCTGTGCCGGAGATCCCTTGGCCGGGCAGGAGAAGGATCTCTGACCTCAAGAACATCCTCCTCGCCAACACTTTTAGGGAAATACGAGAAGAAGTCGCGTTAGCGGGCAATCCTCCTGTGGGCATACTGGGTATCCTAAACGATGACCAAGACGACGTCGGAAAAGTCCACCTCGGAGTCGTTTCCGCCGTAAGGTTGCCTTCTCCCCTCTTGGCGGTAAAAGAAAAGGACAAAATGCTGGGAGCTTGGGTCGAAATGTCCAAGTTGCATCATCTCGGCAAGTTTGAGTCCTGGTCCGCACTGCTTCTAAATACGCTGGGGTAGACACCGGACCGTAAGGGCACAAGCCGCTGTTCGTCTGCCACCGACTGATACCGCAGCCGCATCCGTCCGCTATGACCCCATGCAATGTAGCGACATCTCAACAAGTCGCCCTCTGCTATAATGTGTGACGTGAAGGAGGTGAGGTTCTCGTGACAAAAGGTGACGTAACAGTCATACTCGTAGCTCTGTGCCTAGTCGCCTTGATTTGGGCGGGAATCTACCTTTTCCCCAGAGACACTGACCAAATGAGAGCCGTCGTTCGTGTGGACGGCGAAGAAATCCTATCCATCCCGGTGGGTGGAGTCAAGATACAGACCAAGACCGTCTCAGTGCAGGGCGGTCAAGCCATCATCGAGTATGGACAGGGCAAAGTGCGGGTTTCACAAGAATCAGACGGGATTTGCCCCGATGATATATGCTGGAGAACCGGTTGGATCTCCAGAACCGGACAGACCATAGCCTGCGTGCCGAATCGCATGACTGTGACGCTCATGGGAGGCACAGGGATAGACGCGGTGGTCAGGTAGAAGCGCACGCAATGCGAGTGCTACTCGCCGTCAAGCAAGTCCTTCAGTCTAGATCTTCGACTAAGCCACAACAGCAGCGGATAGCCAAGTCCGTAGCAGGCTATTACCTCACCGAGGCCGATGTAGAGGACCACGGACAGATAGGACAAATTCAAGAGTCTAGAGAGATAGGTCGATACTATCAGGGCGTTTAGAACCACCGGCGGAAGAGGAGCTAGCAAAGCATTGGGCATGCGCCGGGTCAAAAAACCGGCTATGAGGGTAGTCGCGGCTCCGATAGTGATATCCCAAGCAAGAAAAG
>DAIRWA010000011.1:0-9458 GCA_036802545.1 Bacillota bacterium
CCGGTGGCGGATCAGTCCTAGATTTGTCTGGCATGGCATGTATACCTGGGTTAATTGACGTACACGTCCACCTCAAGCAGACCCACCCTGACAGAGCCGGTATGGCTGACTTGGCCCGCGAAGGCACGACTACAGTTTTGGACATGTCCGGTCCTATTGAAGGACTATTAGATGATTTGAGGGAGTTCGGCTGCGGGCTCAATGTAGGTATCGTCGAAGCAGGGCTTCCTTACGTCAACTTGCCGGGTAGGAAGGTAGACAGAGCGATCATAAGAGATTTCGTCGCTCAGGCGGTGAAGAATGGGGCATATGGTGTCAAGGTTCTTGGAGGGCACTATCCCTTCGACCCAGATACGACACTATCCCTATTCCAAGAGGCAAACGCGGAGCGTGTTCATGCCGCGTTCCACGTCGGTACGACCGCGAGCGCTTCCAACCTGACAGGGTTAAGGGAAGCCGTGGCGATGTCCAAGGACTGCATGATACAAATCTGCCACGTTCAGGCGTACCTAAGAGGCGCGGTCTTGGGAGATCCGTTGCTTGAGGCCAAGGAGGCCATGGAGATCTTGCAGACCACCGAGAACACAGTAACCGAGGCTACGATCAGCGAACTTGCCATTGACGGCGCCACGTGTGTCGACGGGCTGCCGAAATCTCTGGTTGTACGCGCCTCCCTAAAACTCATGGGCTTTGAACCCACTGAGAGAGGGCTGCGCACAGGCATCTCCAAGGGTGTCATCCGTGTTGTCGTGTCAGAAGGAGATCGCATGCGCGTGATCCAAGGCCCGGAGGCTCTGGATGCTTTCGACAAAGCCAACACGAATATTCCCATCATGTCACCCGTCAACCCGCGTGCTGTCGGGTTAATATGCGCGAGCTACAAGGACAGCAACGGGCATTTCATCGTCGATGCGATGTCCTCGGATGGCGGAACTTCCCCGAGGAGCATGCAAATTCGGTACGGGCTGGCGTTGGTGCGCTTCGGCTCTCTTACCTTGAGCGAACTTGCGACTAAGGTGTCCGACAACCCGGCAAGGATCATCGGACTCGAAACCAAGGGCCATCTTGGGGTTGACGCCGATGCCGATATCACGGTTTTGGACCTAGAGCGGGGTAAGGTCGCTATGACCATAGTCGGTGGCAACATCATTATGCAAGATGACAAAATCTTGGGGCACGGTAGCACCATCATTACCACGCCTAAGGGCGAAAAAGCCATCAAGGATAAGGGACTCCCGTGCGTGGTGAACGACCCGGGAAAGGGATGGATGTATACGCCACGCTCCAATAGATTCTGAGACCGGAGCGACAGTCTCGGAGAACAACGCTACTAGAAGGGGGGTGAGACGGGGTACCGCGGTTTAGGCACACTCGTTACAGAGCATCAGAGGAGGTGTCGAAGTTTGATAGAAGGGCGAATGACGGCGTTCTTCAGCATTTTATTAGTGGCCGGACTAGTTTTCTATTTCCTTCGCCGGATTAAATCAAAGTCAGATTATCCGCTGCGAAAGATCGCTGCCCTCGAGGCGATAGACGAGGTTGTTGGCCGGGCGACGGAGCTCGGTCGTCCCGTCTTCTTCAGTGGCGGCCAAGGTGATGTGGTTGGCAACGAAGGCACTCAAGTGTTGGCGGGTCTGGACGTCTTGGGATACGTCGCCAAGAAGTCAGCCGAATACAATACGCAGTTAGTCGCGGCGGTGTGTAAGGAGAATGTGCATGCCATCACTGAAGGCACCGTGAAGGCCGCGTACACTGAGGCGGGACACCCGGAGATGTACCAGCCGGAAATGGTTAGGTTTCTTTCTCCGACTCAGATGGCCTACACGGCAGCGAGCATTTCCATCATTCAGCGGGAGAAGGTCGCTGCCAGCATCCTAAGCGGCTGCCCACGTCGGAGCTATCGGCATCGCGGGTACCGCGAGGCTCAGCCAGCTCCCTCTATTCGTTGCCGCCTCGGACTATGTGCTCATCGGCGAGGAGATGTTCGCCGGGAGCGCCTATCTATCAGGTGATCCGTCTGCCGTGAGCGCGATAGCGACTCAGGATGTCATGAAGATCGTCGTAATTTCCTTGATCCTCATCGGGTCGTTCTTCGCCACAGCATCGAGTGATTGGCTACCAGCTCTACTCAGGAGGTGATGGCGTGAATAATTTGAAGCGAGAGATACCGGTATATTGCAGCATCATTTGCGGACTGACAGTGACCTTGGCGTACTTCTTGAATGTCCCGGCCCTAGACACAGCGGCCAGTAACCTTCAGTCATGGACGGTCTTGATATCCGCGTTCTTGCTGGGCGTCGGCATGGTCAACATGCTGGCGGTAGCCTTTCACGACGTAAAGGTGCGGAAGGGACTACTGGCCGAACCAATCGTCCTAGCGATATCCATGGTTGTGATGTTCGTTGTGACCCTTTTTGATAAGACATTTGCTGCACAGTCGAAATGGTTGTTTTACGAGATTTACTCGCCTTTGGCTACAGCAGTTTTCTCGCTGCTTATGTTCAGCATCGCCACCGCTTCGTTCAGGGCGCTTCGGGTGAAGTCCCTTGAATCCATGGTGTTGATCTTAGCGGTGGTTATCACGATGATGGGCATCGCGCCCGTGGGTGAGGTGATCTGGGATAAGTTTCCTGCCCTCTACAAGTGGGTCGTCGAAGTACTCGACGTACCGGGTAGGAGAGGCATCATAATCGGGACTGCTGTTGGCAGCATGGCTGCAAGCTTGAGGGCCATCCTTGGCCTCGAACGCCGCTACATCGGCATAGATTAGGGAGGTGAACGGTCGGTGAAGTCTCTGAATAATGTGGCACACTTGAGGAAGTACACCATCTATGCGCTTGTCATACTCGCCATGTTGATACCTCTGGTCAAGCCGATAGGGCTCCCAGTCAAGATCACTGAGGACACTGAAGGGTTCTATGCGGCTATGGAGGAGTTTAATCCTGGAGACGTAGTGCTTTGGGATATCCACTTCCAGCTCTCCAGCGCTAACGAGCTTACCCCCCAGATCACGGCCATGGCATACCACTTGGCTCAACGTGGCGCGAAATGCATCATCGTGTCCATGCACCCGGAGGCGTATCCGTTTGCCCTGGACGCGATGGAGGAGTTTAAGCGACTAGGCAAAGACTACGGTACGGACATGGTTTATCTCGGGTATCTGCCTGGTGAAGAAGTGGCGGTTGCGTCCCTTTTGTCAGATATGCACCAAACCGTCCCCACTGATTACGAGGGCACTCCCATAGCCTCTCATCCTTTGATGGCCAACGTGAAGACCGGGGATGATCTCACAGCCGTAGTATCCATCAACACATCGGGCCCCGGGAGCTGGACCCGCCAGCTACCTTCGTACAAGAACGTAGATCTTCTCTACGCTTCCATAGCGAACACGAAGACTACGATCCAGACGTATCTGGATACAGGTCAGATAAAGGCTTCTTTGGACGGAGCCCGATGTACCGCCGAGTACGAACAGTTGCTCGAAAGACCGGGAAAGGCTCTGGCACTACAGGATGCTTCTTCGTGTACATTCCTTGTATTTCTCGGGCTGGTTGTCGCCGGCAACGTATTCCAGCGCCTGAAACCGTCGGTTAGTCGGAAAGGGGATGCGAAATGAGTACAGATCCCACTGTATGGATAACAGCGATCCTTGCGTTAGGCATCTACTCGTTTCTTATAAAGGACAACGTGGTCTTTAGGCTCATCGAGAAAGGTTTTGTGGGCTTGGGGGCCGGCTATTATGCCGCGCTTGGAGTCAGAAGCATAATGCAGTTGGGCATAAACCCGCTACGCGAAGGGAAGCTAGTGACACTGATCCCCTTGATCCTAGGGCTTATGGTGTTCGCCAGATTCGCGAAGCCCATCTCTTGGCTGTCCAGGATACCCGTGGCGGTTATCGTCTCCGTCGGCGCGGCCTTGACTCTGCGAGGATCCGCGCAAGCTTCGTTAGTTGCTCAGACCATCGGCACGATGAAGCCGCTGAACTCGTTCCAAAACGTAGTCCTCGTATTCGGAACTTGCGCGGTCCTTGTCTACTTCTTTTTCAGGGACATCCCGGATGGTCCGGCCGGACGGGCTCTTGGTCACGTTCGTACCGCTGCTCGGATGCTGATGATGGTATCGTTTGGAATAGGTTTCGCTGGAATGATCGGGACTCAGATTCCAAGAGCAGTCGGCCAAGTGCAACTGATTTTTGGCCGTTGGATACATATCATTCCCGGGCTATAAGAGGATGAGCCTTGTCTTGCCGGATGCTGGAGGTGTCAGTATCCGGCAAGACGGGCTTCGAATTCAGTATGAGACGAGGGATGTAGGACATGTTTGACACGATTATCCGAGGCGGTAAGGTCATCGACGGTACCGGGGCACCTTGGTTCTACGCCGATGTGGGTATTGTAGACGGCAAGGTCGGCGCTGTAGCTCGAGACTTGCCGGGAGAGGCGAAGAAGGCCATCGATGCCAAGGGCAAGTTCGTCTGCCCGGGCTTTATCGATATTCATAGCCACGCCGATACCGCGATACTGCGTTCGCCTGGCCGCGTACCCAAGGTGACGCAGGGAGTGACCTTGGAAGTATTCTCTAACTGCGGATTGGGCGGAGCGCCCGTGAACGAAAAGGGCAGAACGGCCCTTCTGGACTATGTTCCTGAAGACTATGAAGGTCTTGACTTTAGCTGGCTGCGAGTGTCCGAGTACCTCGACACTATCCCCAAACCCGGGGTCAATGTCGCATATCTGATCCCACACGGGGCGGTGCGGACATCCGCCATGGGTTATGACATGCGTCCGGCGACCAAGTCCGAGATTGATGTTATGCGGGGACTTGTTAAGGAAGGTATGGAGGACGGCGCCTTTGGGCTAAGCACGGGACTTGCCTATGTGCCTATGTCCTCGTCGGCGCCTGACGAAATAGTCTCGTTGTCCGAGATTGTCGGTAAGCACGGAGGCTTTGTGGCCAGCCACCTCCGCAACTACCGCGCGAGCAATATCGTAGACAGTATCGGCGAGATGGTCGAAGCCGCAAGGGTGGGTGGAGCGCCCGTACAGATATCCCATTACGCAGCGTCGGGAGGCCGTGGAAAACTGTTTGAAGGGTACATCACCGACGCGCGAGACCGGGGGTACGACCTTACGTTTGACTCTTACCCGTATCATTTTGCCGCGGGATTTACCCGGAACACAATCCCCGCCAAATATCACAATGATGGCGTTGAGGGACTTGTGCGGTCGCTGAAAGATCCCGGTCTCCGGGATACCCTCAGGCGCGAAGTCGGCGTCCTAACCACTTACGACCTCACGAAACTCGTAATAACAAACGTCGGCAAGCCCGAACTCCTTCACTTAGTGGGGAAAAAGCTGACCGAAAGCGCCGAGGCAGCTGGCAAGGACGTCCTCGATTTTCTGTGCGACATTCTGGCGGAGGACCCCAGCATAGGGCATGCCAACTTCAGCGGTAGCCTCGAGGACATGAAGGTACTCGCGAAGTCGCCGCTGCATATGGTCGCTAGCGATTCCATTGACGTTGTCCCGGGACGCGGCAAAACGCACCCGCGGCTATACGGCACTTTCACAAGATTTCTGAGGATGTATGTTAAGGAGACCCCGCTCCTAACTTGGGAAGAGGCGATCTGGAAGATGACGGGATTCCCGGCGTGGCGACTGGGCCTCTCGAACAGAGGAGTCGTAAGAAAAGGCGCATCCGCGGACCTAGTCGTCTTGGATCCGGCGGAGGTTAGCGACAGGGCTACCCTGGAATCGCCTGATCTAACCAGCGTGGGCATTGAGTGGGTCATTGTTAACGGAGTCATCGAAGTCGCGGACGGAGAAATCACCGGGGATATGGGCGGTAAGGTGCTGAGGAAGGGAGATGCCTAAGCGTGTCGTCAGATCTTGAACGTATGAGGCAGGGATACTCGGCCTGGGTCGATGTTGACCTGGATGATCTTCTGTGGAATTATGCATTGATCTGCAAGAAGTCTGCCCCGGCAGCGGTGATACCCGTGATTAAGGGCAACGCGTTGGGGTTCGGAATCCCTGTCGTTAGCCGGGCACTTGCGGGAGCCGGGGCGAAGCTTGTCGCCGTGTCAAACTTCAATGAGGCGCTTGAGATCCGTCGCCACCGGACACCCATCGGGATATTGACTATGAACGGTTTGCTTCCCATCCAGATGGAATTGGCGGCCCGAAAAGACATCACCTTTTTCGTCTTCGACGAGGAGTCCATAAGGGCAGCGGACGAGTGCGGACGCGCCCTCAAGAAGAAGGTTAAAGTGCACGTCAAGATCGATTCCGGCCTGGGCCGATTGGGTTTCCTCCCTGCAGACGCCCTTGCGGTAAAGAGGGCGCTGGACCGGGCGGATTGGCTGGATGTGACTGGAGTAGCCAGCCACCTAGCCTCGCCGTATCTGGATCGAGATCGGGAGTTCACTCTTGAGCAGCGTCGCCGATTTGCTGAAGCGGCGTCGATAGTGGACCCTTCACATACGGCGAAATGGCATCTTGCGGCATCGTCAGGCATTCTCCGCTACCCGGAAACGCACTTTGACGCAGTAAGGACCGGTTGCCTCCTTCATGGACTCAGCAGGGTTTGGCCTCTCCCGTGGGATCTCAAGAGGCACGCGACTTATAGAGCGCGGATTGTGCAAGTAAAGGACCTGCCTTGTGGGCATAACGTCGGCTATATGCGGCCGAACAGGCAATTCTCGGTGTCGAGGGATACCCGGATAGCCGTCATTCCAATCGGAAGTCATGACGGTCTGACGGCTGCGCACGCCGATAAGGGTTTGGTCCTTGTGCACGGAAAGAGGTGCAGAATTCTCGGTTTGGCTTCGTGCGAGATGATGGTGGATGTATCCGACATCGATCCAGTGATGATTGGCGATGAAGTAGTCGTCTATGGAAAACAGGGAGACGATGAGATAACCGCCTTCGATTGTGGGGCCCAGGTCGGTTCATCCTATGGGATCACGACCAGCTTGCATCGCAGGGTTCCTCGCGTCTACTGGAAGGGCGGTAAGTGTGTCGCTGTTGATGTCAGCGGTTACGTAGTTGGTCTGGACTAGCAGTTGGTCGCAGGGCTTTTTTCTCCGAGCCGGGTTGTACGTTGAATTGCAGTCATAGCCCCCAACGAGATACTGCTACCTTGCTCCGGGGTATACGAGGAGGAATACCAGTGCTAGACAATAGGCTGTACTACGAGAAGCTGGCCTGGCCCGAGATAGCACAGGCCGCCAAAGAAGATAAGTTCATGATTGTTCCTGCGGGTATGATTGAGGACCACGGGCCTCATCTGCCGGTGGACACCGATACGGTAATAGCCAAAGCTGTCTGCGAGAGGACGGCCGAGCTCCTGGACGGCGAAGCCTTGGTTGCCCCAACGATTGTGACAGGCTACAGCCCTCACCATATGGACACTGCAGGCCCTCTCACCATACAGTGGGATACATTCATCAAGCATACCAAGGATATACTGGACAGCTTAATCCATCACGGGTTCCGTCACATCCTAGTGGTCAACGGCCACGGCTCAAACGCTCCTTGTCTGGAGCTTGCGTGCAGGCTTGCCATGGTAGATAACGATCATGCCAGAGTCGCGTTCACCTCGTGGTGGCAGATGTCATCTGTGGTAGAACTGGCGAAGACGCTCCGCGAGTCAGATGTAACGAGCCACGCGTGCGAGGCGGAGACTTCAATGTATCTTGCCATCTGCCCCGAATCTGTAGATATATCGAAGGCTCCCAAGGACATCACGTTCCCCATCCAGCCCCACTTCTTCACCGACCTGCTGGGTGAGCCGCGTCACCCCCACAAGAACAGGGTGTCCATGGTGGAGTACTGGAGCACCATGACCCAGACAGGTGTAGTGGGCGACGCCACCGTTGCCACAAGGGAGAAGGGTATGAAACTCCTGGAGGCGGCGGCGACCGAGCTTTGCGAAGTGCTGCGTGAGATGAAAGAGAGGCCCTGGAGGCCTAGGGTGGATCGCCATCGCCCGCTCTAATAGGGAGTTGTAGGAGGCCATGACACAGATGAAGATCACGGTAGACATGCGTAGTGATACGGTTACCTTGCCCCCTGAAGGGATGCGTAAGGCCATCGCCGAGGCCCAGCTAGGGGACGATTTCTATCACGATGATCCCACGGTAAAGAAGCTGGAGGCCAAAGCAGCCGAGATGCTCGGAAAAGAGGCTGCTCTTTTGGTCTTGAGCGGCACGATGGGCAATCTGGTCTCGGTGATGACGCTGACCAAGCCAGGCACCGAAGCTATAATTGAACAGGATGCTCACATATTCAAGAACGAGGCCGGAGGAATGGCCAGGGTGGCCGGGGTCATGCCGAAGAGGCTTCCGGGAGTGGACGGAGCCCTCGATCCGGCTCTAGTCGAGTCTCAGATAGGCGTTCCCACGGTGCTGAACCATGGAGCGTCGCTCATATGCGTCGAACAGACGCACAACGGCGCCAGCGGGACGGCCATTCCCCTTGAGAACCTGTCAGCTCTAAGAAAAGTCGCCGACAAGTATGGCGTCAAATTCCACATGGATGGGGCGAGGGTGTTTAACGCGGCGATAGCGTTGAGTGTCCCTGTTTCGAAAGTAGTTGAACACGTAGATTCTGTGACGTTTTGCTTGTCAAAGGGTCTCTGCTGTCCCCTTGGAGCCATAGTTGCGGGGTCGAACGACTTCATCGAGCAAGCCCGTTTCAACCGTCAGACCCTCGGAGGCGGCATGAGGCAGGCCGGCATCATAGCGGCAGCCGGAATCTATGCCCTGGATAACATGGTTGAGAGGCTCGCCGAGGACCATGAAAACGCTAAGAGACTTGCGGTTATCTTGGCCGAATCCGGTTTTGAGGTGAGTCTCAAGTCTGTTCAGAGCAATATCGTACGTTTCAAAACAGCTCCGTTTACCTCCGCCGATTTCCGTGCGCGTTTGAACGCTGAAGGGATCGATGTCTTGCAGACGGGTCAAGGCGCCGCAAGGTTTGTCACTCACTGGCCGATAACCGGAGCGGACATCGAGCGGACGGGGAACGTCATCCGTCAGATGGTTAGAAAAGGGTAGTCCAATCAACTTTTTGGGAGTGAACTAGATGGCAGTCAGGAAACTGCTGCAACCCGAATCTCTTCCGACTCCTACGGCGTGTTATTCTCAGGGAATCGAGATCTCGGGGAAGCGTATGGTATTCGTCGCCGGACAGTTCCCCGTGGATAAGTCCGGCTCGGTGGTTGAGGGAGGTTTCGAATCACAGACAACCCAGGTCTTCGAGAACATAAAGGCCGTGTTGGCCGATGCCAAGGCCTCTTTCGATGACGTTGTGAAACTCAACATCTACGTTACCGACGTGAAAAGCCTACCCTTGGTGCAGGAAGTCAGGTCCAAGTATCTCACTAGTCCGTATCCGGCGACCACGCTGGTAGAGATCAGCGCATTGGCCAACCCCAAGGCGCTTGTAGAAATCGAA
>DAIRWA010000011.1:9470-15007 GCA_036802545.1 Bacillota bacterium
TGCGCGACAAGCCCCGCCGTTCAGGGCGGGGAAGGAATGCAGGCTGCGAGCTGTTCTTGGGTCTCCGATGAAATTGGATCAGGCTCTTATCGATCAGTAAGGCGGGGATGGAAACTCAACTTCCGTCCCCGCCGGTTCCTCAGTCCTCAGCCTCCAATTTGTCCCGTGTCCTCACTATCCTCCAACACAAGCACCGCATAAGGGTTACTTTATCAGGTGCAGTGTATCCTTGAAGATGATACCCAGCTGTCCGATGATGAGCGACAGGTACGCCATGGTTATGGAACCATAGGCGGAGCCAAACGCCACCATCAAGGCGTACCGGCCGAACTGGGCGCCGTACTTGAGCACGCCCGTATCTTTCTTCAGCGTAAACGCGAAGTACATCAAAGTCGCTATGACGATTACGAAGTACAGCAAGTTGTTTATGCTTGTGGAGACCTGTCCGGTGCGTAAATTGATGAAGGTGTCGGTCACCTGTTTCAGGAAAACGGGAGGGCTGTAGGCCAGGTTATAGCCTGCGCCGTAGCCGATCCAAAACCCCATGGTAAGTCGAGCGACCCATTCCTGCCCTTTCACGAAAGAGAAGTATATGAGCAGCCCGAAAACGGCACCGATGATGTACACCCACTTGCCTCGCCCGACTATGTCATCGACGATACGGGGGACGATCTGGTTCTGTATCGTATAGACGATGCCGTAGGCGGTCGCGGAACCGACCAAAATGTGCTCAGCCGCTGTGTAGATAGGGTTAGTCCCTTTGATCAGATACGACCACGCAGCCAGAATGCTGAGTGACTGAAAAATGAAACTCCACTGTTCTGTGCTCACTGTCTTCCCTCCCTCCTAGTCCTTTTTCGCCGTTCTCTTGGATACGAAATACCCGATGTTGCCCAGGACGAGGAAGGCGATCACCGTCATGTGTCCCAAGGACTGGGCATCCATTCCGGCCAGGCCTTCGCCCGGTGCGTCTACCAGTTGTTCGTACTCGGCTGCCCCTCGGAGTCCGCCGAGGAAACCCTGCAACTGCCCCGACCGGATGTACTGCTGTACACCCGAGTACATAGTCAAAGACGCTCCTCCGGTAAGCGGCATGTGCAGCGGCTCACTCACATATGTCATCCAGTCAGAGTAGCCCGGCGAGCCGACGGTGGTGACAAAGATGAGGTCCACATCGTCCTTTATGGACTTGACCTCTCTCATAAGCGGCATTGTGTTGAGAGGCTCACCCTTCCAGTCCCGGTTTATCGCCCCTTCCTGAATGTTGTCCACCATCAGCCTGATCGTTGCCGGCCACGCGTTGTCTCTGTATCCGAGGTGGACCCAGTCAACACCATACTCTTTCCCCATATCCCTGGAGACCTCGTCGATGAGGTCAAATGTTGCCTGTGGCCCGTAGGTCTGGCTGAACAAGGAAGTGGATATCAGCTTGCAGTTCTTGGTGAAGGCTTGCCGCGCCAAAGCCTTGATCATGGGGTTTAGCTCTGGTGCGTTGCCGGATCCGGTATCATGAGATATCCATATCGCTCCGCCGTCCGGAACGGCCGCGATTGTGTCATAGACGTTCCTGGTGTTATCAGAGATAGCGACTGGCAGGCCGACGGGGCGGAACATGGGGATCAGCAGGCAGACGACAATGATAGCGTATAGAATCCGCACATCAATCCATTGTAGTTTCTTCCAGTCCATGTCATAGCCCCCTTATGACGACCCGCCGGTCCAGCTGCGCTCAAGGCCGAGGATGACGCGTATTGAAGCCGCGAAGGCTCCGATTGAAGCGCCGATCCTTATGCCGCGCATTCCGGCGGAGTTAGGAACGTCGAGTATCCATTGGGTGAACTTGGACGTGTTGGGTATAATGGCGTCTCCGATAGGCGCCTGGCCCAACATAAGCAGGACCGCGGCCACCAAGAGGATAGCGGCTTCCAGGTTTTTGAGCTTGAAGGACCGATAAGCGGCGGAACAGACGTAGAAGCCTAGCATTGCGTAGATGGCGCTATCGACGGCGTTAGTTATGGAGTCTATGATGAACGACGAGACCGGTCCATCTATCTTGTTCACAAAAAAGATGACCGTTGTCACCGCGCACACCGCCAAAAGGAGCGCACTGTACACCCAGTTGACCCTGCGTTTTTCTACGTTGCTGTGATGAAGCCGTAAAAGGTGTATCGGGCCGAACAAGAACGCGAAAAGGTAGCTGGTTTGAATCACGGTATCCAGGTCGGTAACGGCGGTACTGCCGGCTTCTCCAAAGTTGAAGAACTTCAGGGCCATGCCGAGCGCCGCCGTCACCAGGACAACCAATAATGGCAATCGTCTTTTCATGC
The DNA here is from genome assembly GCA_036802545.1 of Bacillota bacterium. GTDB lineage: Bacteria > Bacillota > Sulfobacillia > Fermentithermobacillales > Fermentithermobacillaceae > DULO01. Next base: position 11,798 of record DAIRWA010000011.1, read on the forward strand.
CGGTCTACCCTCCTTAGCGAGACAGCAGTTGGATTAAGTCGGCCGCGCTACCTTTTACAGTCGCCCATATCGTCCCGACAATAATGAGCGATCCGAACAGGATTTTCATAACGTCCTGGGCCACAACCGTTCCGGTAAGCATGGGCTCTTTAGACAAATAAGCCGACGCGGCAAATAGCTCCTCGCCGATTAACGTGTAGTCGCACGCTACGATGAAAAAGTGAATCTGGAAGACGTTGGTGTTGGCGCCTACCTGAATGCATCCCGCTTCGGCTCCGGCTTCGGCGAGGACCAGGGCTTCGGCCATCCAGTACCCGATTAGGAGATTTGCCGCGGGTTTTTCGCGCTGAATAATACCCATGACTGCCGCTGTGTAGCTGAATTGCCAGTCGGACACGTATCGGATGTCGTCCGGGTTGTACGCGTCGGGCCTGCCTGCTTCCAGGTAAGCCTGCTTGACGATCTCCGAGGCGATAGGGTGAACCTGAGGGCGGCGGATGGTGACTATGAGTTTAGTGTCGTACTGGGCAGCCATTTTGGCCACGTACGTAAGCGCCGCGAGCCCCGCGTACAGTTCGGGCCCGAAGGAGCTCATTCCTGGAGAGTAGTGTATCGGCCTGCCCATCTCCGTAGAACGTCCGACCGCCTCATCCAAGGCCTCGAGACCGGGGATCTTGCGAATGGCGGGTATTGCGAGCCCCGCTCGAGCTCTCTGAATCATGAAAAACACTGTCGCGAAGAGGATGACCACGAAGAGGAAGTCGACGGTCATCTCAGGCGCAAATATCCCTGTTGCCGCATCCTGGGCAGCTTGGGCCATATACAATCTGACCACCTCCTAATTCACTCGCTTGGTCTTTCCGGAAAAGCCTCGTGATTGCCGGTAATCAGTTTCCGATGATCGCTTCCATACCTCCAACGGACGTTTTCATGGCATCCCTCCCGATGGACCTGGTACATAAGTCCCCGACGAACAGTCCCATCACTGTCGATACTCTTGCTTTCGAGCGTGTTTTGCAGACACCCGACGTTATACAATGCCTCCTGTTCGACGAGTATGATATAAATCCTGCCATTTATGCCAACTTAAACATAGAACAGATTATATATGACAGCTGAAGGAAGAACTGGGGAGTCGTCGAATTCCACAGAGAGGATGCTTGAAGCACAGAAATCGCGAGGGGATATCCATTGGATGCATCACCTGTTTCCATTTTGGCTACTGACGTTGGATCGACGACCACAAAAGCGGTCTTGATTGAGAGACAAAACGGTGAATATCGTCTTGCGGCCCGCGGCGAAATGCCGACCACCGTTGAGGCTCCTTGGGAAAACGTAATGATAGGAGTGCGCAACTCCTTAAGGCGTGTGGAGGACGTCGCGCAAAGACCCATGCTAGATGACTCCGGCCACCTTGCCCGTCAGGAGGTTGGGGCGGACCAGGGTGTCGGCATGTACGTGTCTACCTCGTCAGCCGGGGGAGGCCTGCAGATGATGGTAGCGGGCCTGGTGAAAAGCATCAGCGCTACATCAGCGAATCGGGCTGCATTGGGAGCCGGAGCAGTTGTCTTGGATGTCATCGCGGTCGATGATGGCAGATCACAATCCGAGCAGATAACAAGGATCACCGAGCTTCGCCCGGATATCATCTTGATGTCAGGAGGAGTAGACGGGGGCTCAGTCTCCTACCTGGCGCTGATCGCAGAGTTGATCAAACAGGCTAATCCCCAGCCAAGGTTCGGTTCCACCTTCCGGCTCCCGCTTATCTACGCCGGGAACAAGGATGCGAGAGACATTGTGGTGGAAGTCTGCGGCGCCCATCTAGACATCCACATAACCGACAATCTTAGACCGCGTCACGACGTAGAAGACCTGGGTCCCGCTCGACACGCCATCCACGATCTTTTCATGAACCACGTCATGGCCCAGGCCCCGGGCTACAGAGAACTAATGAAATGGGTGGATACCAGCATAATGCCTACTCCCAGCGCGGTGGGACAGATGATCCGGCTGGTATCTGAGCATTACGACACAAACGTTGTAGGAGTGGACATAGGAGGGGCGACCACAGACGTGTTCTCCAGCTTCGACGAAACATTTACTAGAACCGTCTCGGCCAACTTGGGCATGAGCTACTCTATATGCAACGTCTTAGAGGAATCCGGGTTCGACAACATAGTCCGTTGGATCCCGTTCGGGATGGACAGGGCCAAGGTGTCGGACTGGATAGCCAACAAAATGGTGCGGCCCACCACTATTCCGCAGACCACGTACCAGCTGGTGCTAGAGCAGGCTCTGGCCAGAGAGGCCTTGCGTTTGAGCTTTCTCCATCACAAGAGCCTGGCGAAGAAAGTGGGTCACCAGCAGGTCTCGGTCTTCCAGAAAGGGCCGTCGGACTTAGAGAAATCCAGCGGCAGAGACGTTGTCGACATGATGAAACTGGGAATGTTGGTCGGCTCAGGCGGAGTGCTGTCACACGCCCCTAGGCGTCAACAAGCAGCTCTTATGCTTCTAGATTCTTTTCAGCCCGAGGGAGTGACAGAACTGGCCGTGGACTCCATCTTCATGATGCCGCACTTAGGGGTGCTGTCTACGGTTCACCCGGATATTGCCGCGGAAGTGTTTGACAAGGATTGTCTGGTCAGACTGGGCACTTCTATCGCTCCGGTGGGGCCCGCCAAACCAGGGGCAGTGCTGGCAACAGTAGATATCTCTATGCTCGGAGGGAAGCCCATCCAGAAGCAAGTCATAGCCGGCGAAATCGAGATCCTGCCCTTGGATGTCGGCCAGGAGGCCGTGTGCAAGGTTCATCCGAAAGGCCGGAACACCGATGTAGGGGCGGGCGGAGGTCGGTCCATGGAAGCTGTTGTCCGCGGAGGGCTGGTCGGAATCATCCTTGACGGCCGCGGACGTCCTATCGAACTGCCCAAGGACCCCGTTTTCCGCGTCGCGTCTCTGACCAGATGGCTCGCCTCCATGGATGCCTACCCTAAGGGCAAAATTGAGGAGCTTCAAACCCAGTTTCCTATCGGGACAGACAAAGAAGGCGGAGGACGAGGCTATGCAGGCTTATTCAAACGCATTCGACAAGACTGAGCGAGTGGCGGATAAGGTCCGGTTGATCAGGAAAATCCGCAGGTTGCCTCTTCCGGGAGAGGTGCTTGTGAAAGTGGGCGATGTCGTCGAGCCCGATACGCGAGTAGCTAGAAT
>DAIRWA010000011.1:15017-17874 GCA_036802545.1 Bacillota bacterium
CGGGTATTCCATGGGTGATACCGGGCGCTCGACTCTTAGGCGTGGAAAACGACGAGCTCATAGGCGCCATGCGGAAGCAGGTTGGAGACATCGTTAAGACCAAGGATGTTATCGCCAGGGCCGAACACGGTATCTACGGGCGTAAGGAACTGGAGTCTCCCACCGACGGCTTCATAGAAGATATCTCAGCCAGATCGGGACGCATTACCATCCGAGAGGAATTTGGTCGTGAGGAGCCTCCGGTGATCGCGGACATCGCTTACGAAATCGGATGCAAGCCCTCTGACGTGCCCACGCACATGCTCAGACAAGTCGGCCAAGAAGTGAAGAAAGGTCAGATTATCGCCAAGAAAGGTGAAGGGCAGGCGTTTTTCAGCAAGACGGCCATCGCGCCGATTTCCGGCGTCATTTCAGAGGTGGATGATCGAACAGGCAAAGTGACCATCTCAAGACCGTTCAAGGAAGTGGCCGTAACCGCCTACATCACCGGGCGAGTATCCTCGGTGATTGAGCACTTAGGCTGCGTGGTGGAGACCTCGGGAGTGAGGCTTACCGGCATGTTTGGGGTAGGCAGAGAGTCTCACGGGACGATCAAGGTCTTGGTCAGTGGGCCGGACCAAGTGCTGACTCCCGACTTGATTACCTCCGAGTGCAAGGGGCTGGTCCTTGTCGGCGGATCGTTTGTAACCGATGAAGCCTTGGCTAAGGCAGTCTCGGTGGGCGCCAAAGGGGTAATCGCAGGTACAGCCGGGTACTTGAACCTGACCCAAGCGCTGGGCGTTAGGTTGGGCATAGGGATCACTGGGCAGGAGGATGTCGATACTACCGTCATCCTCACCGAGGGTTTCGGCTCCCTCAGTATGCGCGAGGAACTGTGGGACACACTGGCTGCCCTGGAAGGGCTATCCGCATCTATCAACGGAGCTACTCAGATCCGCGCGGGAGCCATAAGGCCGGAGGTCATCGTCCCGTTCCCCGATTATCGGGAGGCCTTTTCTGGGGCTAAGGAGGTCGACGAAGATCTTAAGGCCGGGGTTCGAGTGAGAATCGTAAGCGACCCGTACTTCGGCGCGACAGGACACATCACCGAGATACCCAGGCAACCGCAGCTGTTTGAGACCGAGACTCGCGCCCCGGCGGTGAAGGTTGAGTTAGACGGCGGGGCCACGGTGATCGTGCCCAGGGCCAATGTGGAGGCGGTGTAGGAAGCGAATACCGCGTCGGAGAGTGTAAAATCCCTTTTCCGCTACTTCCATGTTCCTCCAGGGCTACATGGGTCAAACAAGGCTTGGTAGCTGGGGTTTTGGCTTCAGAAAGTCTGGCAAGACCGACGTCTTTGTATCTTAGCGGAAACCATGGACCTGCAGATTCTAGATGACCATCGCGTGTTTTGAACACTGGCGGAAGCCATTCAATCATGGCGTTACCCAGGTCAAATGCGTATTGAATGGGACATAAGTCCTCCCTGTGTACTGTCACAGATCTAGCCGGATTCTGCATCTTGCGTTGGCGGACAAGTTTCGTATACTATTATGCCACTCGAACCAAGTAATTCCGGTACAGGCGACTAGGCATCAATAGCAGGGTAGTCACCATAGTCCTACACTAAATGCGGAAGCTATGACGAACAGATCTAAGATGGTCACCTACTGATCTGCTCGGAGCTAGTGGTGAAACCGGCCGCGACGTTGCGGTCGGTTTTTGTTTGTGGAGATATCGGAACTCTCTAGGCTTATAGACATCTAGGTACCACAAACTTTAGCGAAGGAGGTCCTGCCGTGAAAAAGAAGCGTCAGACTAGGTTCTTAGCAGTACTGCTGGCGATTTGCTTCATAATCACCAACAGTCCGGTAGCCGCGATTGTCCAGGCAAGTGGGCTAACGAGCGGCGTGTTGAATGATGGGAGTGGTGGCCTGACTGAAGGCGATTCGGAGACCTACCAGAAAGACGACGAGAAGCAGGAAGAAGAGCTTGAAGTCACTCTCACCGGCCTGACGGCGCGCCATGTTTTTCTAGCGCAAGATGGCAGCGCTGAGGCTTACCACGACGTCGAGATGGAAGGTCTCGAAATCGGTTCGACGATCCGTGGTTCCGATTTGGCCGGTGAATCTGGAGCTTTCGAGTTCCTTTACAGCGACCCCGAGGAACTGGTTCTGGGCGAAGAGGACAACTTCATCCAGTTGTTCTACGAGCCTGCTCAGGAGCCGGCAGACAATCCTGACGGGTTGGAGCGTCCGGAAGAGATTCCTGCTCCAAAACTGATCTACCCGAAGGGTCTATCGGGCGGATTAGGATTGCTTGGCGGATTAGAGGACCCCGTGGTTGACGAACATGGCAATATTGAGCCTCCGAACCCAGGGTCTTTGGCTTTGTCCAAGAATGCCGAGGCCGTCCCCGGGACGTCCAACCGTTGGAGGGTCACTCTGACTCTTACAGGCAAGAACTTGCCTACGACTTCAGATGTCGTTTTAGTAATTGATACATCGGGAAGTATGGGAGGCGGCAGTGGAAGAATGGCAGCGGCGAAGGATGCCGCTACCCAGTTCGTCAATAGCTTGCTAGATGGAAGCAATCCGGGCACCAGGATAGCCGTGGTGTCGTTCGCCTCCGGCGTTACGACTCACGCAGGCGGATTCCGGAATGAGAGCGGAAAGCGGGATTTGTTGGATGCGATAAGTGGCCTATCCGCTACAGGAGGCACCTTTACTCAGGCAGGGATTAGGCAAGCCAGGTTGCTTCTTGCGGATAGCGACGCGGCTCATAAGTCAATAGTACTGCTTAGCGATGGAGAGCCGACTTTTGGGTACCGTATACCGGCCGCTCACAACGAGGACAACTGGAACTCGGACTACTTCGT
>DAIRWA010000012.1:0-17278 GCA_036802545.1 Bacillota bacterium
AGAGGCTATGCTGGCCAAGAAGGCGATAGGCGTATCACAGGCGCTTGGAAGGGACGTTAACAGAGAGGAACTGGAGAGGGAGATCGTCAAGGGCTTTCGTGACGCTTTGGGTTGGGAGCTTGAACCCGGCGAACTCACAGAGGCCGAGTCTGCCGAAGCCATGGATTTGGCTGAGGAGAAGTACGGCAGAGATCGGTGGACTATGGAAAGAGGGCGGCTTGAAGGTGGCATCTATTAGAATTCCAACGGTAGGAGGACGATAACGTGTTTGACGTCGTGGTGATCGGAAGCGGCCCGGGTGGATACGTAGCGGCCATAAAGGGAGCTCAATTGGGAGCAAAGGTAGCGCTGGTAGAAGGCCACAAGATAGGAGGGTGCTGCCTCAACGTGGGCTGCATTCCAACCAAGGCCTTGGTGCACGCGGCGCACACCTATATAAACTCAAGAGAGTCTCATAAGTTTGGCGTGAAGAATCTGGGTGTGGAACTGGATCTGGGCGGAGTCATGGCCCATAAGGAAGAGACTGTCGACCAGTTAGTGGCAGGCGTGGACATGCTCCTGAAGGGCAACGGGATCACCGTCTACAAGGGTTGGGCGCAAGTGCCTGCCCCCGGCAAGGTGGAAGTCGCCATGCCCGATGGTTCCAAGGAAGTACTCGAGACCAAGAACATTATCTTGGCTACCGGGTCATCGCCGCAGTTGCCGCCTGTTTCAGAGGAGAGTCTGTCTCATACGATTTCATCCGACGAGGCCTTGTGTCTGGACAAGGTCCCTGAGCGGCTCCTTGTTATCGGAGGGGGCGTCTTGGGTGTTGAGTTCGCTTGCATTTGGAACGCCTTCGGCGCCAAGGTGGAGATGGTGAAGAGATCGCCTTTGATTCTGCCGCCTATAGACGATGAGATTTCTCGCCGGCTGATGCCCATGCTCAGGAGAAAGGGCATTACCGTGAACTCGGGCATCTACATCAAGGAGATCAAAGAGGAAGACGGAGAGAAAGTGCTGATCGCCGATACCAAAGACGGCGGTACCAAGGAGTTTCGCGCTGATTTGGTATTGGTGGCCATGGGACGGATCCCGAGTTTCGGCGGCATCGACCTTCAAGCTCTGGGAGTCGAACACGACAAACGCGGCATCAAGACTGATATGCGCATGGCGACCAACATTCCGGGCATCTATGCCATTGGAGATGTGGTTGGCAGGACGTTCCTCGCCCCGGTGGCATCGGCTGAAGGCATTGTAGCGGTGGAGAACACCTTGGGGCACGACAAGACCATGGATTACTCGGTGATTCCGTCCTGCGTGTTCTCGATTCCCGAGTGCGCTTCCGTGGGTCTCAAGGAGAAAGACGCGAAGGAGCAGGGCTACAACATTAAGGCCTCTAAGTTCCCCTTCAGCGCCAACGGACGGGCGCTTAGTATTGGCGAGACCGATGGTCTGGTCAAGATCGTCGGAGACGCGGACACAGGCAAAATTCTTGGAATGCACATTCTAGGTGCTCACGCCGACGATTTGATCCACGAGGGCGCCTTAGCAATGAAGGCAAATCTCACCGCAAGAGAAGTGGCGGAGATGATTCACGCCCATCCGACGCTTCCCGAAGCGGTACAAGAGGCGCTTCACGGGGTGCAGGATAAACCGATTCACCTACTGACTAGATGAAAGGATGAGGTCATATGAAGACTCTAGCTCAGTTCGACCCCGAAATATATGAGGCTGTACAGGCCGAAGAAGCTCGGCAGATGGACGTAATAGAGCTCATCGCTTCTGAGAACCTTGTGTCAGAGGCTATCTTGGAAGCTGCCGGTTCTATCATGACCAACAAGTACGCCGAGGGCTACCCGGGGAACAGGTACTACGGAGGCTGCCAGTTTGTAGACGTTGCCGAAGACCTTGCCAGGGATCGCGCAAAGCAGATCTTCGGGGCGGAACACGCAAACGTGCAGCCGCATTCGGGTTCCCAAGCCAACACCGGCGTCTACTTCGCATGCCTGAAGCCGGGCGATACGGTGCTGGGGATGAACTTGGCTCACGGTGGCCACTTAACTCACGGTAGCCCTGTCAACTTGTCGGGCAAGTACTTCAACTTCGTTGCCTACGGGGTCGACAGGAAAACCGAACTAGTTGACTTCGACGTTGTGCGGAGCCTTGCCCACGAGCACAAGCCCAAACTCATTGTCGCGGGCGGCAGCGCGTACCCCAGGACACTGGATTTCGCGGCTTTCCGGTCAATCGCCGATGAGGTCGGGGCTTTATTCATGGTGGATATGGCCCACATCGCTGGGCTCGTAGCTGCCCGGCTGCATCCCGATCCCGTACCATACGCTCACTTTGTGACTACTACTACTCACAAGACCTTGCGTGGGCCCAGGGGGGGCATGATCCTCTGCACATCCGACTGGGCGAATGCCATCGACAAGGCGATTTTCCCGGGGATTCAAGGCGGGCCTCTCATGCACATCATCGCGGCAAAAGCCGTAGCTTTCAAAGAGGCACTTGAGCCTTCTTTCAAGGATTATCAGCGACAAGTCCTGAAGAACGCTAAAGCCCTTGCCGAGGGACTTATTGAGAGAGGATACCGGCTCGTATCCGGCGGCACCGACACCCATCTCATATTGGTGGATCTTACTCCCAAGGGGATTACAGGGCGTAAGGCCGAGGTTCTTCTGGATGAAGTCGGCATAACAGTCAACAAGAACGGAATTCCCTTCGACAAGAAAAAACCTACTGTCACCAGCGGAATAAGGATTGGGACTCCCGCTATCACTACCAGGGGCATGAAAGAATCTGACATGAAGACTATCGCCCGCCTCATAGATGAGACCCTTACGTCCGGCGAGGATGAGCAGGTCAAGGCAAAGGTGTTGGCCGAAGTGAAGGAACTGACCGGGAGGTTCCCGTTCTATCGCGATTAGCTCGCAATTGGAGGTGTACGTAGGTGAGCGTTCAGCTCTCGCGTCTTCAGAAAATCCGCGCCAAGATGTCCGCGGAGCAGGTCGAAGGCTTCCTTGTCACTTCTATGTCGAACTGGCGTTACATGTCCGGTTTCACCGGAGACGCGGGGTGCCTTCTGGTGACGCCCTATAACGCCTTCCTATTGACCGATTCCCGTTACGTTGAGCAAGCGGAAGAGCAGTGTGCGGAAGCGGGGTTCTTGGTTCGAAAGACGACACATGACGAAGACGTCCTGAAAAGTGTGATGCAATCGCAAGGCGTAAAGCGCTTGGCTTTCGAGAAGCGGTTTACCAACTATGGGGAGTGGGAGAAGCTTTGTGAGCGTCTGGAGGGCGTGGAACTCACAGGCATCGCAGGCTGGGTCGAGGAACTTAGGATGGTAAAGATACCCAAAGAAATCGCGTTGATCGCCCGTGCCCAGGAGATCGCCGACGACGCGTTTGCGTTACTGTTCCAGTCGATTCGCAGAGGCGCTAAGGAAGACGAGCTTGCCTTGGAGTTGGAGTTTACCATGCGAAAGATGGGAGCGGAGGCTGTGAGTTTCCCCATCATCGCGGTTTCGGGCTCCAGGTCATCTTTGCCTCACGGAAAGCCTACCTCCAAGGCGCTGCAAGATGGTGATTTCCTAACCTTCGACTTCGGAGCCATGTATCGAGGGTACCATTCTGACGAGACCCGCACCTTCGTCATTGGCCACCCGGAGAGGAAACATGAGGAAGTCTATGATATAGTGCTAAAGGCGCAAGAAGCGGCCTTGGATTTGGTGAAGCCGGGTGTTTTGGCGAAAGAAGTTGATCTGGCGGGCAGGAAAGTTATCGAGGACGCAGGTTACGGTGAGTATTTTGGTCACGGTATAGGTCATGGGGTGGGTTTGGATATCCACGAGGGACCTTCGGTGTCCAGGAAATCCGAGACGGTTTTGGAGCCGGGCATGGTCATAACCGTCGAACCGGGGGTATACATACCGGGATTTGGCGGCGTAAGGATCGAGGAACTGGTGGTCGTAACCGGTGACGGCAAGCGGGTGCTAACGACCAGTCCGAAAGCACTGACCGTCATCAAGGCATGATAGCTTCTTGAGGGACGCGAATGTAGCCTCTTGATTGAGAGGGATTGTGACGTGATTTCGACTAACGACTTTCGTACCGGGGTTACGATTCAAATAGATGGCCAGCCGTGGGTGGTCGTGGATTTTCAGCATGTAAAACCCGGCAAAGGCGCGGCTTTCGTGAGAGCCAAGGTCAAAAACGTGATCACGGGGGCCCTCTTAGAGAGAACGTTTAACGCAGGCGACAAACTGCCTAGAGCCCACATTGAGAAACGGGAAGCCCAGTTTCTGTACGCTGTGGGTGACGACATGAACTTCATGGACACCGAGACGTTTGAGCAGACTATGATAACCCGTCAAGATGTAGGAAGCGGCGAGATCTATCTAAAAGAGAACATGAATGTGTTCATTATGAGTTATGATAGTCGAGTTATTGGCGTCGAGATACCAAATTTCGTGGAACTTGCGGTGGCCGAGACCGATCCGGGATTCAAGGGCGACACTGCCACCGGCGGAACCAAGCCGGCGAAACTGGAAACCGGAGCGGTTGTGAAAGTTCCGCTATTCGTGAACGTGGGCGACGTCATCAAGGTGGACACTCGTACAGGCGGGTATATAGAACGCGTGTAGGGTGTCCGGTTCGTCGGATGTATGGTTCGAGATGTGCAGTCCAAGGTAGAAGGAGGAAGAAGAGATGTCTGACCTAAGAGAAAGGGTGTCGTATCTACAAGGATTGGTGGATGGCCTGGAAATCAGCGAGGCCACCAAGGAGGGCAAGGCCATAAAGGTCGTCGCCGACGTGCTGAAGGAGATGGCCCAGGCCATCGAGGAACTCACTGATAGCCAGGATGATCTGCAGGACTACGTGGATTCCCTGGACGAGGATCTCGCCGACCTCGAGGAAGAAGTTTATGGGGACGATTTCGTAGAGGTACGCTGCCCGAACTGCGGCGAGTTCATCGAGGTCGAGGCATCTATCCTAGACGACGAGGATATTGATATCGTCTGCCCCGATTGCGGCGAAGCCTTCTGTTGCGACGACATCGATTGGCCCGATGAGGACGAAGAAGAAGATGACGATGAGGACGAAGACGACGATGACGAGTGTTGCTGCTGCGACAAAGAGCCGAAGGAGTAAGTAAGCAGAAGCTTACGGCAAGTAGTGAGCCTTAGCGGCAGTTTCGAGGCAAAACGGGAATTGTGTGTGAGGCAGCCAGGCGGTCAAACCCGCCTGGCTTTATCGTTCTTCGCGTCCGAGGCGAGGACATGTCGCGTGCCGTCCTTGCCGACGTTAAGCTGTCCGTCTCCGCAGGCCACGCCTGACACTACGCCAATTTTATGACTCTCACTATGTAGGAGATCGCGGCTAGCAGCCCATCGGACGCATTGTGCACCAAGATGGGGCCGAGCAGGCTCTTGGTATGATCGTACATCACCGCGTAGAAGATGCCGAAGGCAGACGCGATGCCTAACTGCATCGGATCTAGGTGCGTTATCTTGAACGGCACTACGGTGAACCCTATGTGCGCCAACGAGAACACTATGGCGGCTATGAAGCCCGCAGACGACACGTCTAGCCCGGCTATGCGTATCTTCTCTCGCCAAGACCTGGAGAGCACGGTGACAAAAAGAGCTCTGAACAGCAACTCCTCGGAAATGCCCGGCATTGTGAACATGAACAAGAGGTTGCCGGTGACGTTCCGCGCCGTCATCTCATGGCTTATGGCCGAGGGAACTCCTGATGGAGATACGGTCAGCCACGCGACTATGAGGCTGTAGACGGCGCAACCGATAGAAAACTTCCAGAACACGTCAAGGGACCATTCCTTTTTGTTAAAGCTCAAGCCCCATTCTGAAGCGGGTCGTTTCCACGAAGCCGAAAGCGCCAAGATGACTATCCCCGCAAGCAATGCTTGCGTGATATGGTGCAAGAAGTTCCACGCGAAGACGCCGTCGGGATCAAGGCCCTGGAAGGCTCCGACAGCGGCGTCGGCCGACATAGAAGAAGCTAAGGGAATGAAGTATGCCAGAAGCACCACAAGGGCCAGATCACGCAGCTTGTTCATGGTCATCGGTCTCTCCTCTACTACGAAATATCCCCAGGCAATGTGAGGGCACTTGAGGTGGTACGTGTCGCGTTGAAGGAAGTAACGCCCGTCAATGGCACATAGCCGCCAGTAAGCGAATGGTTGGAATATACGGGAACAGGAATGGGCAACTATGGGTCGAACCAATCAGTAACGATTAGTGAGTCGTAGGTCTTCCCCTGTTCTAAGGTAAGGCAGTCTACCTCGTGCTTTCTGGCCGTCTCGTTGTTGCCGGGTTTGTCAGCCATCGGTTCCCTCGCCAAATCGTCGGCCATCTCGCCTTAAGCGGTTCGTCGCCGTGTCGGCCATCTCGACATAAGAGGAGGTTTCCATATGGCAAAAAGAAGCTGGCGATACCTGGTCATCGCGCTTGTCGCCCTGCTGGTCTTTCCGGCGTCCATGGCCACAGCCGATGACCCACCTTCTACTCCCCCAGAACGTGTGTACAAGGTTGACGCGCATCTTGAGGAGTACGTTTCTGGTCACCTGGAACTGGAGGACTGGCACAAGGTCAGCTATCTTGGCATCTCGGATAGGCTCACGGAGATTCTGGGCGCAAAGTATGGCGTCGCGTTGGATCGGGTATTCCAAAAGGAGTTTCGAACCCATTCGATTGCCGGCGACAAATTCCCAGGCGTGTTGGTGGCCCCGGATAGTCTCTCAGCGCTCGCTTTGTTCTTTCACGCCGATGACACTATCACCGTGGTCACCTTATCCCGTATTGAAACCGGCGAAGGGGAGCTTGGCGATTGGGAGGTTCTTGACGTGAAAACGGAAGAGCCCGTCTTGGCTCCGACATTCTGAAGGCTAAGACACAAATTGATTCCGTTTCTACCGAGAGGCGTCGTCTTCTAAGGGGCGCCTCTCGGTATCCGGTAGACTTCACCTTAGTCATATATGCTCGTCCAACCCAATAGTGTTATGACAACGGGGAGGGACGAGAGTGGCTGCGATGACCGCCGAACTGGCAAGACTGGACCGTCAGGTCCTTTCCCTTTTCTCCACTTCTGTGCGTTCCGGTCTTCTGGAACACTTCACTACCCATCTCGACTCCGTTTCCGCCGTCCAAGAAATCCGGCTCCGAAAAGGCCGTCCTATCTGCATAGTAGCTCCGGGTGGAGACTGTTTGCTGTTGTCCTCGGTGTCGCAAGATGACATCGATAAGACCTTATCCCTCATAACCGACTGCTCATACTACGCTTTAGAGAACGAGCTTGCTAACGGTTACATAACGATCCCGGGGGGACACCGGGTAGGCCTTTCAGGGCAGGCCGCGACCTGGGCGGATGGCTCTATCCGCATTAGGGAAGTCTCAGGGTTCTGTTTCCGCATAGCCAGAGAGGTTAAGGGGACGGCCGAGAAGGTTATTCGCCACCTGATGGGCCCGCAGCCATCAGGCAGGTTGGCTTCCACCTTGATCATCTCGCCGCCCGGATGCGGTAAGACGACGCTCTTAAGAGATCTATGCCGCTTAGCAGGTGAAGGCGCGCCTCAGGTCGGTCTGCGTCCGTCCCAGGTGGGTATCGTGGACGAGCGCTCTGAAATAGCCGCGTGTCATCGGGGCGTACCCCAGCACGACGTCGGGCCTCGGGCCGACATCCTGGACAGGTGCCCTAAGGCACGCGGAATGATGATGTTGCAGCGATCCATGGGTCCCGATGTTATCGCCACCGACGAGATTGGGAGCGAAGAAGACGCCAGGGCCGTGGCCGCTGTTCTGTCTGGCGGGGCCAGTGTCTTGGCTACCTGCCACGGCGAAAACCTCCTTCAGGTGAAGCGGCAACCCCATTCCGCTTGGCTCATCGACAAGGGATACTTCCAAAAGGCCGTGGTTCTTTCCAGGAGGCGCGGTCCCGGCACAGTCGAATACGCGGGAGAGATAAACGGAGGATGCCCGAAAGCTTGACGCTTCGGCCCGGAACACCGTGGCCTGGGTGAACACGCGATAGAGGTCAGTGAAGGATGCACGGGCGTTTGACGTCGCCGACCGGCACCCGTGCCTGTGGTGAATACGTGGGAGGGTAGGTGAACAAACGTCATGTTCGAATTGCCGGTAAGTCTCATCAAGGGGATAGGGGCTCTGGGAGTCGTGGCCGCGGGCTCTCTAATAGGCTTTGGGCTGGCGGGCCGCCTGGAAGATGATCTGCGTGAGATGGAGAGGCTTGAGTCGCTGTTGTTAGGCCTTAGGTCGGAGATCTCCTATGCACTGGTACCCCTTCCCGAAGCGCTTCGAAAACACGGCACTCGGGTAGGGGGAATTACGGGAAGGGTCGCCGCGCGAGTCGGCGAGCTGTCCGGCCTCGAACACAGGACGACTTTGGCCGAAGCGGTTTTGGAGGCCATGGACGAGATAACCGCGACCGACACCGATGACTTCAAATTGTCGCCCTTTCACGCGGCGCTATTTCTCGATCTTGCGCGGGTACTGGGGACCACCGGTCACAGGGAACAGGCCGCGTATTTGGATCACGCGCTGGAAAGCTCCCGGAATCACCGGCAAGCTTGTCAGGATGAATTCCGCAAAAAAGCCCGGGTTTACCGGTATCTCGGAGTCTTGTCATCGGTGTCTTTGGTCATAGTCATGCTGTAGATGTTCTCGTTGGGAGGGCTTTCCATGGTCAGCGCGGACCTAATTTTTAAGATCGCGGGAATCGCCATTATCGTGTCCGTGATCCATTCAGTCATCAAACAGGCCGGCAAGGATGAGTACGCGTGGATGGTCACCTTAGTCGGCGTGATCTTAGTCCTCACCATGGTCGTGAACGTCGTGGCCGACTTTTTCCGGGCGGTCAGGACAACCTTTCAATTACCGTGAGGTGGCTTCTTAAGTGGAAATCGTCCAGATAGCCGGCCTTGGCATAGTCGCGAGTATACTGTTGCTTCTCCTTAGGAAGGAGCGCCCCGAACTGTCCATAGGACTCACCTTGGTAGCGGGACTGATGCTGTTCTTCATGATCCTGCCCGCGCTTTCGCAGGTAGTCACGACCTTCGCAAGTCTTGCGTCTGATTCGGGACTCGGCCCTTTGTATTTCGGGATCATTATGAAGGTCTTGGCCGTGTCGTATATCGCGGATTTTGCCGCGGCTTTGTGTAGAGACGCGGGCGAGGACCTGATGGCGTCTAGGGTGGAGATGGCGGGCAGGGTGCTCATCCTTGTCTCGGCGCTTCCAATCGTGAGAGAAGTATTGGATGTCATACGGACTTTGATGGGATGAGCGGTGATGACGGGATCAGTTGGGACGACGGCGCGCTGCTAAGCAGGAATGGCGTCTAGATCGCGCCTTAGGAGGTGCAAAAGGTGACGAACAATCGCGGAAGGGCTTCCGTAGGGCTGCGGATGCTTCATGTTTTGCCGGTAGCGGTGACCTTCGCGATTGTGTTTGTCATCGCCGGATGGGCCGGCTCGCCTCGCGTTTGGGCATCCCATGGAACTGCCGGGCAGACTGTCTCGGCTGCCGTCGTTCCTGCGGGGGTGTCGGGCTCTGGCCTCGAAGAACTGGAAGAGCACGGGCTTACCGATTCCGTGGACCGGATATTTCGGGAGACTTACAGCCTAAGAGATTTTCGGTGGCAGGACATGGTTAAGGACATCCTTGGGGGCAAGGGCATCAACTTTGCCAAGTTAGGCAAGGCCATTGCCCGCACCGCCGCCGCTGACTTCCTGGCCGGAAGCGCCGTGCTCGGGAAAGTCATGCTGATAGGCGTAGCTACAGCGTCTTTGGAGATACTCGCTGAGACTTTGTCGCCTTCAGGCTCCAACAGGATCGCGATATGGGCTTGCCACATATCCTTGATTGTCCTCGCGGTCATGTCTTTCAACGAGGTCTTGGGTATCGCCAGAGAGGCCATGGCGTCGCTTAGCTCGGCGTTTTTCGCTTTCATACCCGCCTTGACTGGCTTGTCTATGGTCTCCGCCGCGACGGTTACCGCGTCGATCCTTCACCCGCTTGTCTGGGGTATGGGTGTGGTCGCAAGCGTATTCTTACTTGATCTCGCGTTCCCCATGATCTACACCTCGGTGGCATTGGACTTGGCTGGGAGCTTGGGCGGGGGGAACAGGGCGTCAGGGGTGGCCGCGATGCTGAGACAAACTGCCTTTCTCGCCACAGGTTTGGTCATGTCGTGCTTCGTCGGAGTGACTATAGGGCAAAGGGCTGCCACAGGGCTTGCCGATGGGATGGCGTACCGGACAGCGAAGTACGTTAGTTCCACCTTCATACCCATAGCGGGAAAAGCCATCGGAGACACCATGGACATGTTCTTCGTGAGCGCTTACGGTCTTCGTTCCGCCGTAGGATTGGTCGGGTGCCTAGGCCTATTTGCTGTGGTATTCTCTCCGCTGCTAAAGGTGTTGGCCTGCATGGTGGTATGGAAGGTGTCGGCCGCGGTGTTGGGTCCTATCGCGGGAAGCTCGGTGGCAAAGTCGCTGAAGGCCATGGCAGACGGTGTCATGTTCATCGCGGTCGCCTTGTTTGCCACCTGTTTCGTGTTTGTAATCTGCCTGTCTTTAGTGGCGCAGGCTGCCAGGCCTTTTTAGGGAGGGACCGAGTTGGAGGCGATAAAGAGCTGGGCGAAGTCGGTTTTTGTGCTCTCAATACTTGCGTCTACGGCGATGCTGCTTGTTCCCAAATCTATGAGCAAGCAGGCCAAGTTTGCCGCCGAGATGCTGATACTCTTGTGCGTGGTGGCGCCATTGACCGGCCTTCTTTCGGGAACTAGCAGCGCCCCCGCGTCTCCCGACCTAACCTTAGGCGAGTCGACAGCGCCCTTTGTCCTGGGCAACTACCTTGCCTCGGAGACCTCGAGACGGGCCAAAGAGATAGTCTCCTTAGCCGGCGTTTCAGTGGATGACGTTCTCGTAGTGCCGAAAGAGACAGGGTACGGAATCGAGGAAATCACGATTACGCTTGCTTCATTGTCAGACGAGGACGAACAAGCGCTAAGGGCGACTCTTTCCCAGTGTCTTTCCGTCCCCGCGGACACAATCAGGTTCGTAAAGGAAGCCGAACCGGAATCCAGATAGGAGGGAGGCTAACGGTATGAGAGAACCGGAGACCAAGTACAAGAAGATGGGCGCATCCAATCTTCTAAGGCCTCAAAATCTAAGACTGCTCGCAATCGGGGCGTTGGGAGTGTGTTTTATCATCCTCGGTACTATGCTGGGGAAACCCGCGGCTGAAGGTGCCGTTCTTCCAGAGACGAGCTCTCTGGCTAGCTTAGAGGCATCTTTGGCTGAGAACATTGAGAGGGCGGTCGGCGCCATCCGGAGTGCCGGAAGAGTGCAAGCCACAATAATCCTTGAGGCAGGCCCGGAGAGCCAATACGCCCGGAATGAGCAGTGGTCAAAGACGTCTCAGGCCGAGTCCGGCAGTTTAGGCGAAGTGAGAGAAAACACTAGCGAGAATCAAACGTCCCAGCCGGTTACGGGCCGCTTCGGGACATCCGAGTCGCCCCTCGTTGAGCGTATACAGGGAGCCAAGATCTCAGGCTGCCTCATCGTCGCCGAGGGCGCGTCATCGTCACTGGTCAAGGCAGAGATCTACCGCGCCGTCCAGACCCTCTTAGACATTCCCTTGTACCGGATACAGGTAGTTCCTATGGAAGGAGGCCGTTAGCGTGAGAACGCGGACACGACCGTTCAAGAAGGAAGGCGAGACATCCCCTAAGCGGTCAATCTGGCCAAGCAGTCTGTTCGGAAGAGGGCAGCTGTTGAAACTGGCTTTGTTCGCCATCGTCGTCGGAATCCTAGTCTACTACGCTAAGGCACACTGGCCCGAGATATCGGCCGCATTTTCCTTGGGAGACCCCGTTCCGGCAGCGGTCGTTCTGCCTGCGGAGGACTTCTTCATTGAGTTCAGGCTCGACCGGGAAAAGACCGAGGAAGAACAGTTGGACCTGGTGCGAAAGGTGATGGACGACCAGACGGCGTCCAAGGGAGCGCGCGACATAGCCCATGCTCAGTATTTGCAGATAGTGGACGCGATGGGGAAGGAACTCAAGATAGAGGGCATTCTCAAAGCAAAGAACATGGACAGTCTGGTTTTCCTGTCCGGCGACTCATGCACGGTTGTGGTAAGACGCGTCAGTTTGGATCCGAAGGACGTGGCGGCGATAGGCGATACCGTTAAGCGGATCGCCAAGATAAAGCCGGAAAACATCACTGTCATACCTACCGACCGGTAGGTTTGCCATGCCCGTAGTCTGACCTTGCGCCTAAGTTAGGCGGTTCAGGGCGGCCAAGGATGCCGAGTTGCCTCGGGTTAAGCGATGTGCTATTTTTGCAGGTAATCCGGATAGCCTTGTATAATTGATAAGACGAGTCCTACCGGGAGGCGGAAACTTGCCTGAAGATACAAATTTCGAGGGTTCCCAGGTCAATATATCTGAAGAAGTGATAGCCGCTATAGCCGGTACCGCCGCTTCTGGTGTGCAAGGCGTCGCGGCCATGACAGGGAACATCGTGAGCAGCATAGGCGGCGCTATTCTGGGGAGAAAGAACCTTTCCAGAGGAGTCCGTGTGTCCTCAGGCGAGGGCGACGTCGTATTGGATCTCTATCTGTCAGTACAGTACGGGGCGAGAATTCCCGAGGTAGCGTACAAGGTTCAGGAAAGCGTGAAGAAGTCGGTGGAAGCCATGACCGAGCTCAAGGTGGCCCAGGTCAACATCCACATCCAGGGAGTAATCTTTTCTGAACCCGTAAAACCCGAGAACGACCAATAATCTTTGCGGGGTGGTCAAGTGGGTATAGTAGACCGAGTGCTCTTGAGTCTGTCCGCTTTTGTTCTCACAGTGGTGTCTTTTGTGTTCCTCTTGGCCGCGTTCGGGTGGAACGCTCCCGTTGACTTTATCGCGGAGACCTTGAGTACTCCTTCAGGCAGGTCAACTATAGGAGTCATCTCGGGTTTCTTGTTCCTATCGGGAATTAGATTCATATACTACGGATTCAAGAGAAGCCCGGTTCAGGCGGTAATACACGATACCGGCATAGGCGAGGTTCAGATCTCCCTGACGGCTATAAAGAATCTGGTCACGCGGGTAGCCGCCCGGAGCCCCGGAGTTAGGGAAGTAAGGGCACGCGTTCGGTTAAACCAGCTGGCTACCGGCATCTTGGTGTTTCTCGAGTTGAAGGTCGCCGTAGATGCCAACCTTCCCGATTTGGCGGATAAAGTGCAGAAAGCCGTATCCTCCTACGTAAAAGACATAGTCGGAGTTGACGTGGAATCGGTGAAGGTGTCGGTGTCCGATATCGGGCTGGAAGGTCGCCGCTAGGGGGTACGCGCATGGATATCCAAGGGGTCCGGGCTGTGGTCGTGAAATACATCAGAGAGCATCCGGGCAGAGTACTGGGGGCTTTAGTCGGCTTCGTCGTGGGCCTCTCAATCATCTGGCTCGGCTTCTGGAGAACACTTGTGGTGGGCTTGGTTACGGCCCTAGGGTATGCTATAGGTAAGTGGATAGACGACGAAGGGAAGGGACTAAAGGAATTCCTGGAGGAGAAACTCCCAGGGAGACCGGATTTTCATTGATGACCAAGACTATGAGAAGGCACGACTCCCGTATTGTGGCGCTATCGGCGCTTTTTTGTTGGGAAGTGGGCAAGGCTTCGCCCGAGGATTCCTTCGCGGGAGTCGCCAGGGATTTTTTCGCCGCTTCGGAAGTATCCGATACCTTTAGCCACTACAACTACGCTGCCCGACTGTTCCTCGCTGCGGTGACAAACGCGGACAAGATAGACGGAGCTATTTCCCGAGCCTCCCAAGGCTGGCAGATTTCCAGGATGCCAAGGATGGACCTCTCTATTCTGCGACTGGCCGTGGCCGAAGCCACCTACATCAAGGAGGCTCCGCTTGAGGTCATAATTGACGAAGCATTGGAGTTGGCTAAGGAGTTTTCCACTCACGCTTCTCCGCGATTTGTCAATGGCGTCCTCATGGGTATCTTTAGGGAAACAGGATATGTACCAAAAAGCACAAAGTAGTGTACAATGTGAAGCGGGACTAAACGTCCGCAGCTATGGGAAAACGGGAGGATAGGCCATATGAATGAGATATTGGCAAAAGAGGTTTTGACGCCGGTTACAAAACTTATCGTAGTCAAGACCCCCTACGTAGCGGCAAAGGCGCAACCGGGGCAGTTCATCATTCTCCGGGTACGTGAGAACGGTGAGAGGATCCCTCTCACTATCACTGATTTCGACAGGGAAGCTGGAACCATCACTTTGGTGTATCAGGAAGTCGGTCTCTCGACCAGGCTTCTGGGCGAACTGGAAGTAGGCGACTGCATCCTCAACCTAGTAGGTCCGCTAGGCGTTCCGGCTGAATTGCCGGAGCAAGGCACAGTAGT
Organism: Bacillota bacterium; assembly: GCA_036802545.1. Classification (GTDB taxonomy): domain Bacteria; phylum Bacillota; class Sulfobacillia; order Fermentithermobacillales; family Fermentithermobacillaceae; genus DULO01. Next base: position 14,432 of record DAIRWA010000012.1, read on the forward strand.
GGCTGTTGCCGGCGGGGTAGGCGTGGCGCCGGTTCTTCCTAAGTGCAAGGCGATGTACGGAAATGGCGTGAACGTCATAAGCATCGTCGGCGCTAGAAGCAAGGACCTGATTATCCTAGAAGATGAAATACGTGCCTGCTCTCACGAATTGCACATTTGCACCGACGACGGAAGCCGCGGGTTTCACGGTTTTGTGTCGGACAAGCTTAAGGAGCTCATTGAGAGCGGCTTGAAGATAGATGAGGTAGTGGCCATCGGCCCCATGCCCATGATGAGGGCGACCTGTGAGGCTACCAGGCCACATGAGCTAAAGACCTGGGTATCCATGAACCCGATCATGGTCGATGGAACCGGAATGTGCGGCGCGTGTCGCGTAACAGTCGGCGGCGAGACAAAGTTCGCTTGTGTGGACGGTCCAATGTTTGACGGCCACCTCGTTGACTGGCAGGAAGCATGGCGTAGGGCCAATCAGTATAGGGACGAAGAAAAAACGGCGAACGATCACCATTGCCAGTGCGGAGGTGGGAAGTAGTGGCCGCCAAGAATAGAGTGGATATGCCGATGCAAGATCCCAAGGAGCGGGCCAGGAACTTTTCTCCCGTTGCGCTGGGATATTCAGAGGAAGACGCGTTAACCGAGGCTTCTAGGTGTCTTCAGTGCAAGAATCCTTTGTGCGTGTCCGGTTGTCCTGTGGCCGTCAATATCCCGACCTTCATCGGCCACATAAAGAAACGCGAGTACAAAGAGGCAATTGGCGCGATTAAGGCCACCAACAACTTGCCGGCGGTTTGCGGTCGCGTTTGCCCCCAAGAACATCAGTGCGAGTCTAAGTGCGTTTTGGCCAAAGCCGGTAGGCCGATAGCCATCGGCAGGCTGGAAAGATTCGCTGCCGACTGGGAAGGGCAGCAGGGCGACGTGGCTGTCACAAAGCCGGAGTCAAACGGCAAGAAAGTGGCGGTCATCGGCGCGGGACCCGCGGGTTTGACGTGCGCCGGCGATCTGGCGAAACACGGATACGACGTGACGATCTTTGAGGCCCTTCACACTCCGGGCGGAGTGCTAATATACGGTATTCCCGAGTTCAGGCTGCCCAAAGTGGTGGTCAATCGCGAAGTGGCTTATGTTCGGAAGCTCGGCGTTAAGATCGAGACCGACGTCGTTATAGGCAGGACCATGACAGTTGAAGATCTGTTTGATGACGGTTTCCAGGCCGTTTTCATCGCAAGCGGCGCGGGTCTGCCCATGTTCATGCACATTCCCGGTGAAAACCTAAACGGCGTGTACTCGGCAAACGAGTGGCTGACGAGGATCAACTTGATGAAAGCCTACAAGTTTCCCGAGTTCGACACCCCTGTGAAGCACGGCTGCAAGGTAGCTGTGGTAGGAGCCGGGAACGTGGCTATGGACTCGGTCCGTTGCTCACTTCGGCTAGGTGCCGAGAAGGCCATGATCATCTACCGCAGGGGTCGGGAAGAAATGCCTGCCAGGGCCGAGGAAGTTGAGAACGCCGAGGAGGAAGGCGTCGAGTTTCATCTGCTCACGAACCCAGTGAGGATTCTGGGGGATGACAAAGGCCAAGTAAGCGGCATCGAATGCATCAAGATGGAACTGGGAGAGCCGGATAAGTCAGGCCGCAGGCGCCCTGTACCCATTAAGGGTTCTGAATTTGTGACGGACGTAGACATCGTAGTCATGTCCTTGGGAACAAGCCCGAACCCGATTCTAGCCAAAACTACTGAAGGCCTTGAGGCCGAGAAGTGGGGCGGACTGAAGGCCGATGGGAACACAGGCCGGACTACTCACCCGAGAGTCTGGGCAGGCGGAGACGCAGTGACAGGTTCGGCCACGGTTATCCTCGCTATGGGGGCCGGCCGTCAAGCTGCCCAGGACATTCACGAGTATTTGGAGAGCGGCACGAACGAGTGGTAAGAGAAAGGTAGAGGTGGTCGCGGATGCTTTTGGCGGAAAACGCCGTCTCGGTGAGCCAGCTAAACGCATATGTCCGCGAGACGCTCTGGAAGGATGAGTTCCTGCGCCAGGTTTTGGTGCGCGGCGAAATAGCCAACCTAAGGGACTACCGAGGGCACCTTTACTTCACATTGAAGGATGAAAAGGCGAGCGTGCGGTGTGTCATGTGGCGCACCGACACGTCTCGCCTTACTTTTGTGCCGAGAGACGGAGAACAGGTTCTTGTCGCCGGCAGCGTATCGGTGTTCGAGCGGGACGGCGTGTATCAAGTTTATGCCAACTACATGGAGCCTTCAGGACTAGGGGCGTTGTACGCGGCATTAGAGAAGCTTAAGGGCAAGCTGGAATCGGAAGGGCTTTTCGCCTCGGAGCGAAAGCGCCCTCTCCCGGTATTTCCCAGGAAAATCGGGTTGGTGACATCTGTCCGGGGAGCTGCCATCAAAGACATAGTGACGTCGGGCAGAAGACGATATCCCGGAGTCTCGTTCGTAGTCTCGGATGCAAAGGTGCAAGGAGAAGGAGCCGCCCGTGACATCGCCGCGGGGCTTAGGGTGTTGGACGCTGTCCCGGATGTTGACGTGATCATCGTTGGCCGCGGCGGAGGCTCCCAGGAAGACCTGTTCGTCTTCAACGATGAAATCGTAGCCAGGGCCATCTTCAATTGTAAAACCCCGGTGGTGTCCGCTGTAGGGCACGAGAGAGACACTACCATTGCCGACCTGGTGGCGGACGCTAGGGCCGCGACGCCGACCCAGGCAGCCGAACTTGTAGTGCCTGACGCTTATCAGCTGAGGACGGATATTCGCAAGTTGGCGGACGCATGCAGGAATCAGATGTTTACCCGGATAGGCGGGGCTAGGCAGACCTTGAGCCTCCTTC
>DAIRWA010000013.1:0-16803 GCA_036802545.1 Bacillota bacterium
GCAGTGTCGAGAATGTCCTCACTGTCCGAGCGGAGTGGGGATAAAATCCTCGCTGTATTGTGGCGGTGTCGAGAATGCTTTCAGGCATGAGTAGGTCGTAGTGCCCGAGACTCCGGCGATGATAGGTCGTGGTGACTACCCTTACGGTGGGGGTAGGTAGGACGCGATGGTTTCGCCCGTAGCTTGCAGTGGCTTGTGGTGACTTGTGGAGGAACGAAAGGCCTGCGAGACGAAATAACAGCCAATCGAGATTAGTCATCGACCCACCATGGGAAGGAGATAAAGGCATGCGTCGAATCACATCAAAGGATCTCCTGAATATGAAATGGGTGTCGGATCCGCAGATATCTCCGGACGGTAAGTCCGTTCTATTCACGGTCAAGACAGTCGATCCAAAAGACAAAGCCAGGAAGTACCGGGCCCAGATTTACCTGGCCCGAAACGGAAAAGTCACGCCGTTTACTTCAGGTCCCAAGAACGACACGTCGCCGAGATGGTCCCCCGATGGCTCAAAGGTAGCTTTCCTTTCTGAGCGTGGGGAAGACAAGACCCAGATATTCCTCATTCCCTTTGATGGGGGCGAGGCCAGGCAGTTGACTTCTCGCAAGGACGGCGTGAGCGAACCGGTGTGGTCGCCCGATGGCAAGAAGATAGCCTTTTCCGCGGTTTGCGAGAACACCGGCGATGAGGCTGATATTCCTGGCGGAACAGGGGATGGATTCGGCGGTGGCGAGGAGAGGGTATACGTCGGCGGGGCCTGCGGCGGCGATGGGGACTTCGCCGGCGAGAGGTTATGCAGTGGTGGGGAGGTCTGCAGCGGTGACGGTGCCGCCGGCGAGACCAGTCCCGCTCTCTTCGACGGGAAATCGGATGTCAGAGTCATGACCAACATCCGCTACAAATTGAACGGGCGGGGCTTCTTGCCGGAAAAGAAAGCCCAGATTCTTGTCGTGGATGTTGAAACAGGCGAGATTCTGCAGCTCACTTCTGGCCCTTACGACTGTCGCGAACCGAAATGGTCTCCTGACGGCAAGCATATAGCGTTTACCTCAGCCCGCTTTGAGGATAACGAGCTTACGTCGATACGAGACATATACGTTGTATCGCTGGAGAGTGCGAGCTGGGGTTCAGAATCGGATGTTGCAGATTCCGAAGGCGTTTCGGATGCCGGAGGAACTTCAGGCGCCGGAGGCGTTTCGGACGCACCGATAGCTTCAGATGCCAGAGACACTTCGGATGCCGGAGGAGTTTCAGACGCCGGAGACGCTTCAAATGCCAAAGGAACTTCAGGTTCCGTAAACACTGCAAATGCCAGAGGCGCTTCAGATACCGGAGAAGCTTCATATGCCGGAACTTCAGATAAGAATGGTGGGCATCTTCTCCGCAAGATCACGGGAACGGACCACTCCCTCGGAAGCTTGTCATGGTCCCCCGATAGCAGGACCATAGCATTCTATGGTCACAAAAACGAATACCGGGGGGCGACCATCGCCGGGGTATGCGTTGCTGCTGCCGAGGGCGGAGAGATAAGACACCTGACAAAAGAGACCGAGCTTGCTGTAGCTAATTCGGCCGGAGGTGACATGGGGGGCAGTCCGATTACGGAGCCCACCTGGTCAGAAGACTCCAAGACGATTTATTTCTCTGCATTGGATCGTGGACGCACGCACCTGTACAGCGTTGACGCGAAGTCAAAGGAGATAACCCAGATTACCTCCGGTGACTGCGTAGTGTCGGGCTGGACGAAGGCTCGCGTAGACGATACTTTTGTCATTCATCTTCAAAGCCCCACCCTTGTCGGCGATATGTTCGCGCTTGACCCGTCCGTTGGATGCTACTCAGGCGAGTCTCGTGAGGGACAAGAATGCACGCCCGCATGCAGCGGATCCTCCTGGAGCGCCTTCCCCGAAGAAACCTCGCCCCCTCCCTTCGACCTCAAGGCCGTGAACCCGTTCACGATCAAGCGGCTTAGCAAGGTTAACGAGGAACTCCTCTCATCCGTCACCCTGAGCGAACCCGTAGAGTTCGAGACCCCGAGCAAAGACGGGACTTTGGTCCACGGATGGCTCATGCGGCCTATCGGCCTTAAGGAGGGCGAAAAGTACCCCGCCGCTTTGGAGATTCACGGCGGCCCTCACTCGGCGTACGGATACGCATTTTCACACGAATTCCAGCTGCTTGCCGCTAGGGGTTACGCTGTGGTTTACTCGAATCCCAGGGGCAGCTGCGGTTACGGACAATCTTTCCTCACCGCCATTCGCCACGACTGGGGTGGTGTAGACTATGAAGATGTAATGGCAGCCGCAGACTACGCGGCGTCTATGCCTTGGGTTGACGGCGAGCGAATGGGTGTGCTCGGCGGCAGTTACGGCGGCTACATGACGAACTGGGCCATTGCGCATACTGACCGCTTCAAGGCCGCTGTTTCCATGCGAAGCACCTGCAACAGGATGAGCCAGTTTGGCGCCAGCGACGCCGCCTTCACCAATGGGGAATTCGAGTTCGATGGCGACCCTTGGGATAATCCGAAGGCGTACCTCGACCGGTCGCCTATCATGTATGTGAGAAACATCAAGACGCCCGTGATGCTGATTCACAGCGAAGAGGATTTGAGGTGTCCCATGGAGCAGGCCGAAGAGTTCTTCACAGCCCTGAAGAAGACTAAGAAGACCGCTGTGTTGGTGCGTTTCCCAAACGAGAATCACGAGTTGTCTCGTTCCGGGCAGCCCAGGCACAGAGTCGAGAGGCTAGAATACATCTTGGCGTGGTTTGATAGATATCTGTCCCCCGAGGGAGGTTGCTACGAGCCGGTTATCACGCTAGATCCAAATCCCCCGGTAGTACTGCCTAAGAGCATCTAGGTAACCGGTGGACGTTTTGACCTTTGACTATGAGAGGGGCTCTTGGCGAGGATGTCTAGTGGAGGCATTCAACGGGGGTCTGCGACTCGTAGCGCACGCGCCTTCTCTCAGGTGTGAGGTCGAGACGTGGCGACCCGTGCAGCTATCCTAAATGCTGCATTCGGCTACGTGCACGGTGAGATAGGTAGGTTATGCATCGGTCTCCAGTGTAGATGTGTCGATGTGGGGGGCGCGCAAGACAACTGTCTATGGGGAAGTCCGACGAGGGACAGCCGGCAGTAGGCGCTTAGCAGGTACGAGTAAGATGTTCGTTAAGGTAATGCAGGAAGTTCTGAAGGAACTGGACGCGGCGGTCTTTCGGCTTCGAAAGAAGAACCGGTACCAGGTCCGGTAAGTTCGCTCAGGGTGCGTGCCGACACATCTAGGCGATATGACCCGGAGAGAGCGGTGAAACGAGCAGTGAAGAAGGACAAGACAGGAAGCTATATCTGGAGCTATCATACAGAAACTCCAAGTGAGCGAAAGCTCTCCCAAGGTCTCAAGAAAGCCGGCCTTAGGTTTTCTCAAGAGGTGCACGTGAAGGGCTTCACAGTGGACTTCCTGGTGGACGAATGGCTTATAGTGGAAGTTGACGGTGAAAGTCACCTGATATCCGGAAGGATTCAGAAAGACGCTTCCAGGCAGAAGCTCCTGGAGGACTCAGGCTTCACGGTATTGCGCATCCCCGCGTCGGACCTCTCGGTTCAAGGCGGTTTGAACAGGTGGGTCAATAGGATAAAGGAATTGGTGGCATCCCCGCCTCACCTAAATCGGGGCAAGTTCGAGAACAGGGATTACCAAAGACAGCTTGCCGCGGTCAGGAAGGCCCTGGCTGAAGGCGAAGAGGAGCGCAAGAAAAGAGAGAGCCTCGCGTACGAGAAGACTTCCGGGAAGCATTCCGGAGAGGGGGCTCCATCGGACGAAGACGAGGAGAGTATGGAGGATTACTTCGGCAAAGACGCGGAAGACTTCGCCTCACTCCTGGACAAGTATGACTGGAATCCTCCGCAAAAGCTGGATAATGGGCCCGGCGGCGGATCCTGGGGTACGCGCGGAGGTGCGTCCGATGGCCCGTCCAGACACGCATCCGGGGGCACGTCCAGAAATGCATCCGGCGACGGATTCGCCGGAAGGAATGGTGCCCGAGAAGGCCGAAAGGGCCGCTTTAAACGCGGGCGATCCAACGGTCGCAAACCAAGGTAAGCCGTTAGAGAAGCAGTGTGGAATCTGGAGCCCGGTATCAGCAAGAAAGTCTAAGCAATCATCTAAGGGGGGTTGTCCGGTGTTGGTCATAGGCATCGTCTTCTTGCTGTTGGTAGTCGTGTTCGCGGTTCAAAACGCTCAGGTGGTGCCGATCACGTTTCTCAGCTGGGGTCTCAACATTAGCCTTGCTCTCGTGGTGTTGGGTTCAGCTAGTTTGGGTGTCATAGTGGGGGCCGTATGGGCTTGGTTTCGCGGCATACCTGCCAGAGGTAAGGCAAAGGATCTGGCTCGCGAGCTTCAACAGCAAATAGAAGCCAGGCAGAATGCGGAACGGGCTGTTCAAGATATGCTTCAAAGCAAGGAGAATCATGAGCCAACAGAAGACAAAATCGCCAGATAGGTCTACTGGTCTCCCCACATATCGGCGCTGGAAGTTGCCTGAACCGTGCGATGCCGCTCTGGTATCTAGGCTCTGCGAAGAGACCGGCCTTGCGGAAGAGGCTGCTTCGGTTCTACTTAGGCGAAACCGGGGAGAGCTTAGACGCGCGCGAGAGATGATCGCTGATACAGAACCCATTGTTTTCGACCCTATTTCCCTGCCGGCGATGAAAACCGCTGCAGATAGGGTTCTAAAGGCTTCGGAACTTCGCGAACAGGTGGCAGTGTACTCGGACTTCGACGCCGATGGCGTGACTAGCGCCGCGATTCTTAAGGAGGCTTTGGAGGCCTTGGGGTTGGCGCCGGTCGTGTATATTCCGTCCAGGATGACCGAAGGATACGGTTTTCACTCGGATAGAGTCTCCTCATTGGCAGAACAGGGCGTATCCTTGATCATAACCGCCGACTGCGGGATAACCGCGTACTCGGCTTGCGAAAACGCCTTAGGACTAGGTGTTGACGTAATAGTAACTGATCACCATCTACCGGGTAACGGACCGCTTCCCGCTTTGGCGGTCATTGATCCGCACCTTGAGTCTTGGACGGGTGAAGACCGCGATTACCGCATCCTGAGCGGCGCAGGGGTGGCTTATCTGCTGGCCATGGCTTTCTTGGATGAGGCGTCCCGTCGGGGAATCGGAGGTGCGAAACGCGTTCCTCCAGACTGGGCTCACGACTTGCTGACGTTATCCATCGCGGGGGATGGACAACCCCTTTCCGGGTTGAACAGGGCTTGGGTCCAATCAGGGCTCCTTAGTCTGGCAAAGTCCGAGCGAACCGGACTTAGGGCCCTGCAGATCGTGGCCGAGGCACACCGCCATAGCGACGATCTGAGGCCGTTGAGCTTTGACAGGGATGTCACCTTTGGTCTTGTTCCGCGCATTAACGCGGCGGGAAGGCTCGCCGATGCTAGGTTAGCTCTAGACCTTCTTTGCGAAGACGACGATGAGACTGCCATGAAAATGGCGGAGCAGCTTGACAAGTTGAACAGCGACCGGAGGAGCATAGAGGAAGTCATCCTCAATGAATGCCGCGACGGTGCCCTGGAAGAGGACTATGCGGTATGCGCCCACGGCCCCGACTGGCACGAAGGAGTCATTGGGATCGTCTGTTCAAAGCTCAGGGAGGCTTACTATCGTCCGGTCGCTTTGATGGCGGGAGATGGGGAGTTCGCGAAAGGTTCGGCCCGCGGGATTCCTGGGTTTCACGTGTATAATGCGCTCCAAGTGTGCAAGGACCTCCTTCAGGATTATGGGGGGCATGAAGGAGCCGCCGGCTTTTCCATCTCGCAAGACAACATAGACCGATTTGGCCATCGATTCAGGACGGTCTGTGAGGAAATGCTTTCGGAGTCAACCGTTGAAAAGGCCTTGGAACTGGACGAAACCTTGGACTTTACCAGGGTGTCCGACACAACTCTTCGCTCCATACTTGCTCTGGAACCATTCGGACACGACACGCCGCTCCCTAGGCTAGCCTCTTTTGACTGCGGAATCGAGCATGTCCGGTTCATGGGGAAGACATCGGCTCATCTGGAACTCCTGCTGTCCAAAGGCGGGGAGGTCAAGCGTTTTATCTGGTTTGGGCGAGGCGACGCGGCTAAGACAATCGCGCTTATGGGAGACTGCGACGTGGCGTTCGTCCCATATCGGAGCACATATCTTGGGCGCGAGGAACTCTTGCCGCTCATACGGGATATACGCCCTGCTTGGGGCACGAGCGGCCTTCAGTATGAGAGTCTAGCGAGGAGCATCCCCAGGGATCGCCCGGTTATCCTATACACGTGGTCCCAAACCGCGTCCGTGAGTCTGTGCGTTGCGCTAGAGAAGGCAGGGCGGCGTGCGGTCCTTCACGGGCCCGAAAGCCGAGGTGCGTTGAGCCATGACGCGAACTTGGCGCTCCGGAGTCCCGGCGGGGTTGTTGTGTCCACTTCGCCATGGACCCTTCTGAGGACAACCGGCGAGAGGCAAGTGGACGATGCAGTTATCCTGGTGGTGCACAGCCCGTTGATCCAAGATGATTTCGTGAGCCTAGCGGGTTTATCGGAAGGTCGCGAAGTGTATCTCTGGTCAAAGTGGCAAGACGACGGCGGACTTTGGCTTACCTGGACCTATCCCGAAAAGGAAGACATGGAGAACCTGTGGAACTACACAAAGAAACTCTTCAATGGATCTAGGCTGTCCTTGGTCGATGTGGGCAAGGCGTGGCGGGGCTATCTCGAGGCCCTGGGCCTCCAAAAGGATGCGGCTCTATATCAGGATGGGGCGAGGACGCTGCTGAGTTCCTTGATTCGCATTGTGGAAGAGATCGGCATGGGACGATGGCAAGACGGCGCCAAGGTCCCTGAACTTAGAGTCCAGCAGAGCTGGGCCAAGAAGTCACTGTCCGAATCCCAATGGTACGCAAAGGGTGCGTCAACTAGAGAAGGTGCGCGTGGTCTGGCTGAGAGGTTCTCAATTGACAATTATCGACTGTGGAGAGATGCGTTGTGAAAGAAGATATTGTGGCCGAACTTGCTTCGAAACTAAGAGTGATACCGGATTTCCCTACCCAAGGGGTCAGTTTCAAAGACATTACGCCCCTCTTGCAGGACGCCTCGGCCTTTAGAGCGGCTATAGACGCTTTGAAGGAACAGTGCGCCGAAGTGGACTTTGACCTCATCGTCGCGCCCGAATCCAGGGGCTTCATTGTCGGCTCGGCTTTGGCTTACGCCATGGGGAAAGGGTTTGCCCCGGTAAGGAAGAAGGGCAAACTGCCTTACAAGACTCTGTCCGGCGAGTACGAGTTAGAGTACGGAACCGATACTCTCGAAATCCACGTCGATGCCGTCAAGCCGGGGCAGAAAGTCCTAGTGTTAGACGATCTCCTAGCCACAGGCGGGACCATAGGCGCTACTGTTGATATGGTGGAGAAAATCGGCGGAGTAGTGAGCGCCGTGGCATTTCTTATCGAATTGACTTACATTCCTGGCAGGGCTAATCTAGTGGATAGAGGTCATGCCGTCATATCTTTAATAAAGCTGAAGGACTGAGCTCAGAACAAGAGCTACACTGGTGTGCTCGGAGTACGATGCGACGTATCTGGCCTCTGCCTGTAAGAGACCGGATATGTCGTTTTTCGTTTACAGTGTCGGAAGCATCGTAGGAGATCTTACCTAGGCTCGGGCTTCATGCGGCTGTCCGTATGTGTACCGCTTATCCGGTATGACACTATCGTCAGTCGAAAGAAGGTTATCCGTGGCTACACTGGAGCTGGACCACAAAATTGGAGCGTACCTGTCGCCTCAGGACAGGGCATTGGTGGCTAAGGCATATGCTTTCGCCGCAAAGGCTCACTATGGCCAGCAGCGGCTTTCCGGTGAGGACTACGTCTTACACCCGGTGGCTGTGGCTAAAATACTGTCGGAAATGGAAGGCGATGCCCACACACTGGCTGCCGCCTTGCTCCACGACGTAGTCGAGGATACCAGCGTCAAGAACGAGCAAATCCGCGAAGAGTTTGGCGTAGAGATAGCGAAACTCGTGGACGGCGTAACCAAACTGAGCCGCATCGAGTTTAGGTCCCGGGTCGAGGAGCAGGTTTCGAACTTGAGGAAGATGTTCTTGGCCATGGCCGAAGACTGGCGGGTGGTCATCATACGCTTGGCCGACCGATTGCACAATCTCAGGACCCTCGACCCTCTTCCTCCCGATCGACAGAAACAGACAGCGGAAGAGACTCTCGAGATATACGCCCCATTAGCCCACAGGCTTGGGATTTGGCGTTTCAAGTGGGAGTTGGAGGACTTATCCTTTAGGTATCTCATGCCCGATGAGCACAAGAGCCTAAATAAACGTATCGCGGCTAGGCGCTCCGAGCGGGAGGCTGACGCCGCTATGGTTATGTCCCGGATTAAGGAACGGGCATCCGAGGAAGGGCTACAGTGCGAAGTCAGTGGGCGCGCTAAGAACCTTTACAGCATCTACAAGAAGATGAAAGTCCAGAACAAAGAGCTTTCCGAGATATACGATCTAGTCGCCGTTCGAGTCATTGTGAATTCCCTTTCAGACTGCTATGAGCTCTTGGGATTGTGCCACACTCTGTGGAAGCCCATGCCCGGCCGGTTCAAGGACTATGTGGCTATGCCCAAGCCCAACGGGTACCAGTCTCTTCACACCACTGTCGTGGGGCCTTTGGGTGAGCCTTTCGAAATTCAAATCCGCACAAGAAATATGGATAGGACGGCCGAATACGGAAGCGCCGCGCACTGGCGATACAAAGAACACGACAGGTCTCACGACAGGGAGTTTGAGCAGAAAATGTCGTGGCTTCGGCAGTTGGTTGACTGGCAAAGAGAACTAACTGACGACCGCGAGTTTATGGAGGCTTTGAAGATCGACGTCTTTAACGACGAGGTCTTCGTGTTTACGCCAAAAGGGGATGTGGTGAACCTTCCCATCGGTTCGACGCCTTTGGACTTCGCCTATAAGATCCACACAGACATCGGCCACCACTGCGTGGGCGCCAAGGTCAACGGACGGATTGTTCCGCTATCCAGGAAGCTTGCTACCGGAGACATCATCGAGGTCCTCATTAACAGAAAGTCTTCCGGACCTAGCCGGGATTGGCTAGACATAGTCAAGACACCTTCAGCGCGGTCCAAAATCCGCGCGTTTTTCAAGAAGCAGATACGCGAAGAAGAGATCGCCAAGGCCAAAGCCTGGCTGGATAAAGAGATCCAGCAGAAGCTGGGCATAGTTCCGTCGGTGCTTCAGGAGGAGGATATCTGGGATGCCGTCCTCGACAGGATGAGGTACCCTGATCTAGAAACTCTGTATGCCGCCATCGGGTACGGAGGTATCAGCCCTCTTCAGGTTGTTACTAGGATAAGGGAAGCGATTGAGCGGCTAAAGCCATCCTTGCTTCCTCAAAAGGACGAGACACCCAAGATCGTTTGCCGGAGACCGAGAGGTCCTGAAGAGGCGGTAGTCGTCAAGGGCATGAAGGATATATTGGTGAGGCTAGCTCATTGCTGTAATCCGGTGCCGGGAGATCCCATTATCGGATACATCACAAGAGGGCGCGGGGTATCAGTCCACAGGTTGGACTGTCCGAGCCTAGAGACCTACTCGGATAAGGAGCGGTTCATTGAGGCATCTTGGATCAAACTTGCCGAGGCCGCTTTCCCGGCGGAGATCGTTGTCAACGGGCTGGACAGGCCCGGGCTTTTCGCGGATGTGACCTCGGCCATTTCCGGGCTGGGGGCCAATATACTCAGCGCTTCGGCTAAGGGTTTGCCAAATGGAGAAGCACGTGTGGACGTGCTCTTGGAGATACACGACCTGGAAGAGTTAGAGGAAGCGCTCAACAAAATACGTCAGATCAAAGGTATTACCGGCGTAGACAGGTCGCTTAGGGCCAGAGCCTAGCACACAAGATCGGCACGAGGTGAAGTAAGTGAGAGCCATATTCCAACGGGTGAAAGAAGCCGAAGTCGTCATAGGCGAGGAGAAAGTCGCCTCAATTGGCGCAGGCGCTTTAGTTCTACTGGCCGTTGGCCGTGATGACGGAGAGAAAGACGTTTCATACATGGCAGAGAAGATCGCCAACCTGAGGGTCTTTGAGGAAGATGGGAAGATGCAAAGGTCGCTCATAGATGTCGGCGGTGAGGTCATCGTGGTGTCCCAGTTCACGCTGTACGGTGACGTCAAGAAAGGCAGGCGCCCGGGATTCGAGCGGGCCGCGATGCCGGAGATGGGCGAAAGGCTCTACCTCGATGTTGTTTCCCGTCTTAGGGAATTTGGGTTAGAGGTCCAAACCGGTGTTTTTGGTGCGGACATGAAGGTCGGCCTCGTAAATGATGGGCCCGTCACAATCTTGTTATCCAGCGAGAAGGAGTTCTAGAGGTCTGCCCGACTTGGTTCGGCCACTTACGGCAGATCTTGCAGGGTATATCGCCCCGGCGAAAGGGTGTTCATCAATTGGAGATAACCGCCATGGAAGTCGGCGCTTTGGCCACTAACTGCTACATAGTTGTCGACGGAGAGGACTGCCTGGTCATTGATCCCGGAGACAGAGGCCCGTCGATCTTGCGGAAGGCGAAGAAACTCGGAGCTAGCATTAGCGGTATTGTGCTTACTCACGGGCATTTTGACCATACCGGCGCGGCAGGATATCTCCGGGAACAGACCGGAGCTAAAGTGATGATCGGGGAAGATGACGCGGGCTTGCTGGTTGATCCCGGCTGGATGCGGCCTTTCATGGGCTCGGACTTTCATCCGATAACAGACGCCGTCTTTCTAAAAAGTGGCGACACCGTAACGTGCGGAACAACCGAGTTTATCGTCTATCAAACTCCCGGCCATTCTCCCGGCAGTGTCTCTCTGTATACTCTTGGGCATCTATTTTCAGGAGACCTAATCTTTATGGAAGGGGTCGGACGAGCGGACCTTCCCGGAGGCGATCCGTCTAAGCTGGCCGAAAGCCTACGCCGTATACTTTCCTCACTGCCTGACGAGACCAAGATCTACCCCGGTCACGGCGGGTTTACTACCGTAGCTCACGAGAAGGCCGCAAACCCTTTTCTCTAGGACGTCTATCCAACGTAGAGTCGCGATTATTGGCAGTCGTTTACTAAAGGCCGTCAAATCCCTTTTCCTTAAGGTTTGTGATATCTTTAGTTGGACAACTTTCTAGCACGGTATACACGGTTGGGGGTAATGATTATGCTGGTCAAAGCGCCCCGGGGTACGTCCGATACGCTGCCTCCGGAGACTTCCAAATGGGCATACGTTGAAGGGGTTATGAGGGAGGTATCCCGACGCTTCAACTACCAAGAGATTAGGACTCCCACGTTCGAGCACCTGGAGTTGTTTGCCCGAACCGTAGGCGAAACGACAGACATTGTGGAAAAGGAAATGTACAACTTCAAGGACAAGACCGGCCGCGACCTGGCTTTGAGGCCGGAGGGCACAGCGCCTGTCGGTCGCGCCTTCATAGAGTACGGCATGGCTTCCGGACCGCTTCCCCGAAAGTTTTTCTATATGGGCCCTATGTTCCGGTACGAAAAGCCCCAGGCAGGCAGGTATCGTGAGCACAGGCAGTTTGGAGTTGAGGTGCTCGGTTCGCCGTCCCCGTACTCGGATGTAGAGGTTATCGTCTTGGCCATGGACTTGGCTGCCGAACTCGGGCTCACAGAGACGAAACTGTATTTGAACAGCATCGGTTGTCCCTCTTGCCGGGCCGGCTACAAAGCTAAACTAGTAGCTCACATTCAGCCGAAGAAGGCCGAACTCTGCGAAGACTGCAAGTCGAGGCTAGAGCGTAATCCCTTAAGGGTCTTAGACTGCAAGCAGGAAGGATGCCGCTCGGCTATTGTAGGAGCCCCTTCCATGTTGGAACACCTTTGCCCGGATTGTAGTGCGCACTGGGACGATATGGGGCGGATTCTGGCCGCTCAGGGGATTAGGTACGAGGTCGATAACGCCTTGGTGCGAGGACTCGATTACTATACCCGGACGGTTTTTGAACTGAAGTGGCCGCCCTTGGGAGCGCAGAACACGTTGTTCGGCGGGGGAAGGTATGACGGGCTGATAGCCGAGTTAGGCGGCCCGCCCACTCCGGGCGTCGGCTTCGGCATGGGTATTGAAAGGATATTGCTGGCCACAGAAAAGGGAAACAAACCTATTCAGGCAGAAGGCGGCGTGGACGTCTTTGTCGTGGCGTTCAAGGGGGCAGATAACACGGTAGGCGATACCGCGTTCGGCCTTGTTCGGAAGCTTAGGAAATCCGGCCTGGCCTGCGAGTTCGACCCTCTGCAGAGAAGCATGAAAGCCCAAATGAAGCAAGCCGACAGGATGAATGCCAAATTCGTGGCCATCATCGGGGACGACGAGATAGCGCAGGGGGTCGTGGCTATCCGATCAATGGTTGAGAGTTGGCAGAAGAGCGTACCCGCGGCCGACGCGGTCAGCGTGTTGCTGGAGGGGGTCTTGGACTGTGCAAAGTGAGCCAATCACCATATCCGATCTCGGGGATCTTGAGAGGACCCATTACTGTGGGGAAGTAGGCCGGAAAGACGTAGGAGAGACTGTGATTCTGCTGGGATGGGTCAACCGCCGGAGAGATCTGGGCGAACTCATCTTCATAGATATGCGAGACAGGACAGGCCTAGTGCAGGTTGTCTGCAATCGGGCCATTGCGCCGGAAGCGTTTAGGATCGCGGAAGCGGTCCGGTCAGAATACATCTTGGCGGTGATCGGTGTCGTAGCCGAGCGGGCAGAGGGCCAGGTGAATCCCGACATGGCTACGGGTGCCGTTGAGGTTCTCGCCCAGGAGATTCGCGTCCTTAACACTTCCAAGACTCCTCCGATCTACATCAGGGACGAAGCTGAGCCCGACGAATTCCTGAGACTCAAGTATCGTTACCTGGACCTTAGGCGAGCCCCGATGCAGCGGAACCTAGAAATACACCACACGACATCTATGTCTGTACGAAATTACCTATCAGAGCAGGGCTACTGGGAGATAGAGACCCCAATGATGACTAGGAGCGCTCCGGAGGGCGCCAGGGACTATCTGGTGCCGTCGAGGATGGAACCGGGTAAGTTCTACGCTTTGGCACAGTCGCCTCAGCTTTTCAAGCAGCTTCTGATGGTTAGCGGCACAGACAAGTACTTTCAGATCGTGAAGTGTTTTCGAGACGAAGACCTAAGGGCAGACCGCCAGCCTGAGTTCACCCAAATAGACATCGAGGCGTCTTTTGCCACCGAAGGGACGATATGGGATATGGTGGAAGGCCTGGTCAAGCGGCTATGGAAGGACGTTTTGGACCAAGACCTGTTGACGCCGTTTCCTCGACTTACCTACGGTGAGGCCATGGAGCGCTTCGGGTCCGACAAGCCCGACACAAGGTTCGGCATGGAGATCAAAGATGTTACACCCATCCTAAAGGACTCGGCTTTTGGCGTGTTTAGAGGCGCGGTAGAGGCCGGAGGGACACTTCGTGCCATCTGTTTACCCGGTCAAGCGGGGATGTCCCGGCAGGAGATTGACGCTCTGACTGCCCGCGCCAAACTCCACGGCGCAAAAGGTTTGGTGACCGTAGCGTACCTCCAGGGTGACATAAAGTCGCCTGTCAAGAAATACCTTACCCAGGAAGAGATTGTGAGTTTGCGTCAGGCGGTCTCGGCCAATGACGGAGACATGGCGCTCATAGTGGCTGATGCCTTTGATGCCGCGGTTACCGTTCTCGGCAGGTTGCGGTTGGAGGTGGCGAAGAAGTTGGGAATGATCCCGAAGGACAAGTTCAACTTCCTTTGGATCACCGAGTTTCCGCTGATAAAGAGGAGCGAAGACACTGGGGAATGGGAAGCTACTCATCATCCGTTTACCAGCCCCATGGGAAAAGACGCGGAAATGCTTCTTCAGACTGAGTCGCCTGAGAGTCTGCCCGACAACGTCAAGGCACAGATATGCGCGAGAATGTACGATCTTGTGGTGAACGGAGTGGAACTTGCCTCGGGTTCCATACGTATACACAGACGAGACCTACAGGAGAAGGTTTTCCGCCTACTAGGTCTATCTCAAGAGGAAGCAAGAAGCAGATTCGGTTTCCTCTTGGACGCGTTCGAATATGGCGCTCCGCCTCACGGGGGAGTCGCGTTTGGGCTTGACCGGTTGGTCATGTTGATGGCGGGATTGGACACCATCCGGGACGTGATCGCTTTTCCGAAGACATCCAGCGGGGCATGTCCCCTAACTGAGGCTCCGGCAATAATTGACGATAAGCAATTGGCTGATCTTGGACTCGTCAGAACCGGTAGGAAATAGGAGCGACCGTTTAGAAATGGACACTGGGAAAACCTAGCGTCCGCCAAGAAGGCAGTAGATTTACGGAGCCGGGACGCAGTCGGTGATTCTACGTTAGATCGACGTGTCTCGGGCAACCGAGAGGGAGGTTCTTGTGGCTCTCTTAGATGAACGAATATTGATAGACAAAGCCAGCCAGGGAGACGCGGACGCCTTTGAAACTCTCGTAAAAAGATATGAGAAAGGCGTCTACAACTTGGCATATCGGCTGATTCCTGATCGGGAAGACGCTATGGACGTCGCGCAGGAGGTATTCCTGAAGGCGTTCCAAGCGTTGCCCGGATTTCGCGGGGACAGTCGTTTTTCCACATGGTTACATAGAGTGTGTGTGAATGCCAGCCTAGATCTTCTTCGGCGAAAGCAAAGGACGCAGACATACTCTTTAGACGAACCAATCACACTGAAAGAATCATCTGTAGCTCGACAGGTGGAAGATGACGGGGATAGCGTCGAGGATCTAATTGAGACGAAGTCCTTGTGCGAAAGCGTGCTTTCTGCGCTAGACCGTGTCGATGAGACACACCGTACCGTGATAGTACTCAGTGACGTACGAGGTTACTCTTATCAGGAAATAGCAGATATGCTTGGAATCTCCATAGGCACAGTGAAATCACGTCTCCACCGCGCAAGACACGGGATAAGAAGAATGATTCCATCGGAACAAATCGCTTCTTCCGTCGTCAAAACAGACGAAAGGAGGGACCGCAGGTGAATTGTCGTGACGCAGAAGAAATCTTATCCGCCTACCTAGATGGGCAGTTGTCTGATTCAGAGCGTGACTCTTTAGAAGACCATCTTAAGCAGTGTGAGAACTGCCGAGAGAGTCTAAGAGAAATTAGCCTTATCAAAGATGCCCTGAGTTCCCTTCAGGAAGTTCCGGTACCGGAAGGACTCCACGACAGGATTATGGCTGCGGCTCGAGCGCATGCGACAGAGATACAGAAGTGTGCCTCGGAATCCATGGGGGGATCCGCGAATAACACCTTTGAGTCAGATGGAATATCTGGGAATGTAGGCGACTTGGCGCCTGGATCGGACGCGCCGCTTCAGCGACGGAAGTCCGGCTTGCTGTCAGGCCTGGTAGAGCGCTTCTCCAACATGAGCGCTCGCCAATGGGTTCCGTTGACCGCAGCGGCCATGGTGCTGGTGATGTTCTTGTTGGTTGGCGGTACGTTGTTCTTCGCGAACAAAGGTTTTCAGCTCGGTGGGCTGTCAGCCCCTATGGCGACCGAACAAGCTGGGGAGTTAGGGTTTGCGTCTCCCGGTGAGCCTTCCCCGGGAATGGTGGGCACGGAGAACATCCTTAAGTCGGCACCTCGTTCCTTCGGGGTAGCCACAAGTCCCGATATGCTTGCTACCGAGGTTCAGGCAAACGATGCCGCGGCCGGCCGGAAGATCATCAGAAGGGCCCAGGTGTCGGTGGAGGTTTCTCGCGGCAAGATCCGTGAGACTGCGGAGCTGGCAGAGAGCATCGTGGCGACACATTTTGGCTATGTAGAGCAGTCCTCAATGTCAGGCAATGTCGATAAAGAGCTGACCAACTACTATCTGGTGGCCAGGGTGCCGGTGGATGGCGTGGATAAGGCAGTTGATGAGCTGTCCGCGCTTGGCCGGGTGACTAAGGAAGACACTTCCAGCCAGGATATTACGGATCAGTATATTGACCTGGACGCCAGGCTTCGGAACAAATCAAACCAAGAGAGCCGCTTGCTTGAGATTATGGGAGAAGCCAAGACTGTGGGCGAACTGCTTCAAGTCGAAGGGGAGCTTTCTAGAGTTCGCGGAGACATCGAGAGCATGCAAGCCCAGATAAACAGTTATGACAAGATGACCGCCCTTGCCTCGGTGTCATTCTCAGCGGCCGAGGAGGGCTCGATTGGCAAGCCGCCCTCACCGTGGAATGAAGTCTGGCGGGCCTTTGTCCGGGCATGGCGGAACCTTCTGATGTTCACCGCCCAGGCTGCTCCGACTCTGATATTGCTGGGTGTCTTGGTCTGGGGTGGAGTATGGCTGGTCAGGCGGTCTGCCAAGCGGACCTGAGATAGGTAGTGTGGTAATTCTAGTAAGACGATTGTTGTAGCCAACGTCTTCGAGAATGCGAAGCATGCCTTGCCTGAGCATGAGATTATGATCACAGTGGAGGCCTTGGGAACGAAAATCGACTGTACCGCAAGTCGTTGATGGCCGTGGGTAGATGATACCTGTCACAGGCTGTGAACTTGCAGGCTAAGGGCTAATTGATATGATGTCCGGCTTACGAGGGTAAGCCGGACTTCTTTGGCTTCTTTGTAAGAAGGAATGATGACAATGCGTACGCATGCAACAACACTCTCTTCGTGAACTTCCCTGTGAGCATTATGTAAACCTATGTGTCACTATAGTTGCACATCTGGCTCTATCGTCAACTATAGTC